>JAATVS010000688.1 GCA_014523695.1 Nitrososphaerales archaeon TH5895 | reverse complement strand
GCTGATATTGTATTCTGTGAGCTCTGTCCATCAAGAAATATTCCATTCTGACTTCCAACTACATTGTTCATTCCTACATTGGACTGTTGTGTGTTGACAAATGTTATTCCTGCTAGCAAGTTGCCATTCATAAGGTTTGAGTCTATAGCAGAACCGGTGCTTGAGTGAGATGCTACACCTATACTATTACCCTGTATGATGTTTTGTTGTACTTGTGCGTTATCAGCTCCTGTCATAAATGTACCTATCTGGTTGTTAGATAGTATGACAGAATTAATCGTAAATCCATTTGCTCCAGTAAGAAGTACTCCTGCTTGGAAGTTGCTGAGTGAACCAGGTCCATTTACTACTACATTATCAACATTTGGTACCATAATTGCTACTTTAGAGCTGTCCTGTCCAGGTCCTGTGATTGAGAATCCATTCATGTTAATTACTGTGTTTGGACCACCGACGATAATGCCATCTCCACTGCAGTTAAGATTTGCAGTTAGATTTACTACTCCGCTTACGACTTGTCCACATGCTGGGTTTGATGATGATGATGCTGGTGCTGGTGCTGCTCCTGGAGTGCCACCTTGTTGTGCAGCCGCAGGTGTTGCTGTACCAATTGTCAGCGTGCTCAATGTGATTAGCGTGATCAATACTGATGCCGCTATCATGGATGAAATACTACGACCTTTCTTATTCGTTCTACTTTGCTCCATTCCTAATCGAAGAAAGATGTAGTATTAGTATTATTTATGTGGATGTATGAACTGTACCCAACGTAAGGTTGATTCCTTTTGATCATAAAATTCCATTCTAGCTATTATTTGTAAAAGACTCTTAGTACATTAAGCATTTCCATAGGTAAATTCGTCTACACGCCTCTGTTGTTTCATTTTTCGCATTTTCTTAAATAAAGCTGAGACCCAAGCTATTACTTGAACTCCTGCAGTAGTATATAAAGAATTTTCTTATCCTGAGCTTTGTTTTTGACAGTGGGAGTTCAGAAGCGTGTGTATCGGTGACAGGGGGCCGTTGTATATCGATTTGAACCAAAAGTCAATCCGTTTAGGCAATATATTGAGCTTCTCTGAATCAAATAATGACTATATACAATTTCCGAAGATCAACGCAGGGCTTTCTACGTATAAGGTAGTCATTTCTACAATGAATAACTCAAAATATTGAAGAAAACCATTAACAAACTCAAACAATGATATTTCATTTGATCCTGGATTGTGGGTGGATTATCTTTGCCTTCCTCGGAACTCCGCTGTGTTGTATTATTCCAATAGTTGGACATCTTCATCAGACTTATTGCATCTTTAATTCTCAGCTTCTTGTGTGCAGTACATAAACATTTTATTCTACTACCACTTTCCATTAGACCAATGCCTATATCAAAAAACTGAGACTCATCTTTGTTTCCATCGGAGTTGTAGTAGGGGTTGGAAGCGTTTTATTACTGCTCCATACGCAGTATGACCTTGCTCTCAATTCACAAACCACTCAAGAAAGCAGACCGATAAGAATAGCATGTTCCGAACCGTGGGTTGGTTATGCCCCACTCATCTTGGCCGTAGATAGATTCTTCAAGGAAAATCAAGTAAAAGTGGAATTAATACGACCTCAGAATCAGACAACAACGGAAGAGTTATTCCTTAACGGTTCCGTCGATGGCTTATGTAGCATATTTACGACGACCATTTTTCAAAATTCAGAAGGGGTTAATTCTAGATTGGTGTGGGTGTTAGATTATTCGGGCACTGGTGATGTTATTCTTGGTTCGAAAAATATGACGGTCAAGGAATTAAAAGGGAAAAAAATTGGGGTTGAAGGACTAAACACTTTTTCACACATTTTTGTATTGCAAATCTTGGCTAAGGCCGGTTTATATGAAAAGGATGTTCAATTTGCAAATATAGCCGCTCAGGATATGGTAAAAGCACTAAACACCAAGCAAATTGACGCAGGTCATACGTATGGGCCTGCAAAATTTGCTGGTATTCAGAACGGATATGATACAGTAGCGACTGCTAAGGACGTACCAGCGATCATAGCAGATGTTCTCATTTTTAATTCCAAAGTAGTTGAAACAAGACCGGAAGTTATTGATGCTGTTGTAAAGTCAATTAATCAAGGAAAGGAGTACTTCGATCATAACAAGGAGAACACTTACTTCCTTCTTTCAAATTTTTACAACATGACTACTGAAGAGGTGCAAGATGGGTTCGAAGGAATACAGGTTCTCGGGTTGGAAGATAATATTAAGGCAATGAACAGATCAAGTTCAAATGGGAATAACTTTACAACATTGTATGAATCTGGAGAGATTATAGCTAATTACTTACTAGAGAGAGGCCAAATACGGCAACTACCCAATTTCGATGAGATAATTGATCCGAGATTCATTTATGCTATCTCGAAAAACGAAGAAATCAATGATGGTTAGCTGATTCATGCAAATCCGATCTAGACTTTTCATAATTATGATATCTCTCGTTACCTCAGCAATAATTGTTCCGTCGATTATTGCACTGAACACTTTTACTAGGAGTTTGGAAACGGAAATAACCGAAGAACTTAAGATAAGTGCCCTTAACGCAATGGACAAGTTGTCAAGATTAATGTTCGAACGACTTGCAGACCTTAGATTTCTCACCTACCCAGGCAACACTATGATAAGTAGTTCGGATGATAACATCACTTTAGAAGAAAAGGTGGAATATCTGAGGCAGATAGAGAAGGCAAATAAGGCCTACGCGTCTATCTCCATATACAACGCAAGTGGAATAAAGATTGGTGATACAAGAAGTATTGATATTGGTGTTAACGATGCCAAAGAACCATTTTACAAAAATGCTATTAATGGTACTTACTATTACGATAGTGTCCCAACCTATTCTAGGAGCTTAGGCCAACACGTAGTGCATTTTTCGGGACCCCTTTATGACATTGGGAAGAAGAATCAGATAGACGGAGTCCTAGTTTTAAAGTTCCCACTTAACAAAATAAATGAGATTATGGTTGAGGCAGGTGGGACGATATCAAGTAATGCAAATATAGAATTAGTTTCAGATGACGGCCTTCTAATCTACTCGAACAATGATCGGAAGGCTGTTCTACAAAAAATGGTAACAGGATTGAAGATATTCGACAAACTACAGAATTCGACCAATAGAGTAGAGTCTGAGATAGTGGCTGGCGATACCGGCGGCGAACTTATGAATACAATATTCATCGGAAGTAAAGAACCTGGATTCCTAGATTATAGGGGAAACAACTGGTCACTAATTCTTGGCATAAATACCGAAGATGCATTTAGGAGCATTTCGTTGTTAAGCGCCCAGTTTATAATTGTGGCTGCCATTATTCTGTCCATCTCTACTTTCCTAGTTTTCATATTTGCAAGAAGCATCTCTAGACCTATAATAAAGCTAAGAGACGTTACGAATGAAGTAAGTAAGGGTAACCTTGGGATCAAGGTGGACTTACAAAAGAGTGGAGGGAATGAACTCAAACAACTATCCTCAAGCTTCGAAAACATGAGGCAGACCATTTTAGCTAGATCCGAAGAGGTATTAAGAGTAAATGAAGAGCTCAAATTGAAAGATAGGTTAAAAGACGAATTCATCAACGTTGCAGCACACGAGCTGCGCACTCCTATACAACCAATATTGGGACTATGCGAAATTCTTCGTTCCAAAATAAGGAAAGGTAGTACGAACAATCCTAGAAGTGAAGAAGAGCAACTTTTAGATATCATTGTCAAAAACGCAAAAAGATTGCGTGGACTTGCTCAAGAGATATTGGATGTAACTAGGATCGAGAGCAAGGGCTTTGACTTAAATCTGGAAACGTTCGATCTCGTTTCACTGTTATCGAATATTGTGACTGACACCAGAGAGCAAATTAGTAAACTTGAACGAGACATCAATATAACCTTCGAGCTTGAAGGAAAACTTACGAATGGGACTGAGATAATTCTTGTGAATGCTGATAAGGATAAAATTACTCAAGTCATTTCCAATTTATTAGGTAATGCCGTAAAATTTACGAAGGATGGAACTATATCAGTTAAGGTTAGTACTGATAAAGAAAGCGGCGAAGCTATAATTTGCATTAAGGATACCGGTCAAGGTATTGATCCTGGCATAGTGCCTCATTTGTTTACGAAGTTCAGCTCCAAATCTTTTGAAGGGATTGGATTAGGATTATTTATTGCAAAGAATATTGTTGAAGCTCACGGAGGAAGGATATGGGCTGAGAATAATTCAGATGGAAAAGGAGCTGTATTTTTCTTTACCTTAAAGATAATATAATCCTAATTTTTAACCGAAGGGATTGACAGTTAATAAAATGCGAGCATAAATTCTATCAATCCTTCATCCGTTGCGTTGGTTTCAAAATGGGCTATTATTCTATTGCTCTCATTTCACAAGAGAAATGTTCAGCTCATAGCAGACGACTTTTGTGGCTGTCAATCAGTTAGGGTTATCGAACAGACAAATGGTAAGTATCATCGCAGTC
>JAATVS010000687.1 GCA_014523695.1 Nitrososphaerales archaeon TH5895 | reverse complement strand
TCCTTCATTTGTAGCTTGTGATTCAAGATTACTATTCCTCATCACTTCATAATAGAGGTATACTGTTGGACTCCTCAGTCAATGTAGCTTACGTGGACAATTGTAAACATTTGGGTTGTACAGTAAATATAACAGATACTCAAATCTTGAGTATAGGTATATTATTTTTCTTGTATTTATTTGCCACCAAGAAGACATATAAAAGATCAAAAAATAAAATCGAGACAAATAAAGAAGGCAATACAAAAGAGTTCTGCGAAACCGATTCATACAGATAAAAGTGTAGGCTTGTTAAACCTGTGCCCATCATTTTAATAACTGCAATAAAAATTGACTGGCCTCTTAACCCCCTTCCTCTTTTAAAGAACATAACTAGGAATAGTATCGACATCAAAAGGTTTTGTCCAAATGCAGAATACACTCCCCTATGGTCACCTAGCATTATCGTATCTAATAGTATTATGCTAAACGCAGAAAATATTAACAAACTAAACGAAGTGTACACTTTTAATGATGACATATTTGGGAATTCGTTTTTATGGTATTTGAAAAACTGGAATACAATTACAGAGTCCAATCCAAACCAGAGATAATTTACAAACAGTTGAAGTGGAGAGTGAGGTAGAATAAATGAGAATATAAGCTCCCAAGAGATATTAGCGCATAGAGCAATAAAGGGCATTCCATAAGTTTTGTCTTTGAAACCCTTGATATTATAGAGACTTAAGTAAGAATCCAAAATATTCCACCTATTGTCAAAACTATCGTTTGCATTGACTTATGCTAATTTTTCTAATATTTCTCAAGACATAAAAGAATTATCAAACGGTCGAAACTACTGAAACAACAATGGACATGTAAGATCTGGTATAGGCAGAGAGGAGAGTATAATTCAACATAATATCGAAGATGAAGTTAAGAGATGTATTCAAAAATATAACTCTGTTTCTAGATGTACTAAAGAACTAGGTATCGATGTTGCCACAGTTCTAGACATAATTTCAAAAATTCAAAATAAGCCACTGTTAGAAAGAGGACATCTATATGGTTAGAAAAAGAAAAGAATCTCACTCTTCTACAGCCACATCAACCCCCTTTACTATACTAAAAGCTTAACTCTTACAAACACTAGAAAAGAAGATAGTCAAGGCAGTAATAACAAAAAAATATGTGGCAGGTTTTGGCATTGTAATCGTTTAATGGAGAGCTCAGGGTCTTGCTTCAAAGACCAAGTTGAATGGTGTTTGGGTAGCTCGACGGAACTTTGAAAAGCCTGCTGATTTTACGGTTTCCGCTATTCTTTTTTCACCTGCTTGCGCTCCCAGTGCAGGTCCATTTTCGTTTAAAGACGCAGGAACGCATACGATGGAAGATACTGAGTAGTATAGCCTTCCAAGCGGATTTAAATTATCCTCTACTTTATCATTGGCAAAAGGTTCTACTAACATCCATGTGCCATCTTTTTTCTTCAATGTTTGTAATACGTGCTTGGCTGCCCCAGCTGGATTGCCCATGTCATGGAAGCAATCAAAGAACGCAACCAAGTCATAATCGTCACCCGGGTAATCTGTCGACTTTGCAATTTCAAATGTTATGTTTCGCAACCCTTCTTTTTCTGCCTGTTTCTTAGCCCATTCAATTGAGGGCTTGTGAGAATCAAAACCTACGATTTTTGAATTGGGATATGCTTTTGCCATCAGAATTGTTGATACGCCATGACCACATCCAACGTCTGCTACTTTAGCTCCTTCATTCGTGAGCCTGTATTCAACGTCTTCTAGCGCTGGGATCCAGCTGGTTGTTAGGTTAGCAACATAGTTCGGTTTGAAGAATCTCTCTGTGCCTTCAAATAAGTAATGATGATGGTCTCCCCATCCAAGACCCTTTCCAGTCCTAAATGCCTCAATAATTTTTTCCTCGTCTTTGAAAAGACTTACTATGGATTGGTAGAAACCTGCTATGTATGCTGGGCTATTCTCATCAGTGAGTGCAAAAGCCTGCTCTTCTGGAAGCTTGTATGTGCCATTAACACGGTTGTATGTAACAAGACCTCCAGCAGCTTGACCAGCAAGCCATTCTTTTATTATTCGTGGATGTGTCCCTGTCTTTTTTGCTAGCTCTTCTGGGGTCAACTCACTTGTTCCTGCCATCGCTTTGAATAATCCAAGCCTGTCGCCAACAAAAGTGATTAATGCACCTTCTGCTGCGCCCCATTCATTCACAACTTTTCCAAGAAATTCCTGCAGCTTCGTCTCATCTACTACTGTCATTGGTATCCGGACCTCCTTTAGAATTCATATCAAGTTGTTGTTGTTGTATTTCTTGTTTCTCTTCCTGTTTTTGTCTTTCCATTTTAATCACTTCTGATGGTATTTTTTCTTGTATCATGCATATGGTATATGTTGCATGGATGATAAATTAAGGACGGGAACGCGATACCCGCATTCTACACAAATTAGCATGGTTGGATCATTTGTAGCTAACCTTATTTGAGGCTCCCCAGCTAGAGAAGATTGAGTAGAGTAATTACTTGGATGCAAAAGATGTAAGGATCTTCTGTGAAATAGCATTCAAGGGTCTAGATTATGATTCGTTCACAGATAGACGAGTTAGCCCATTAACCATCGGAAGGAAGCTTGGATTAGATGAGAAGACAGTTAGAGTAAGAATAAAGAAGATGGAGGATGATGGATTTATCAAGTACTATCAGGCAATGCCCAGTCTGGCACTTTTTCAACTCAAAAATATGAATACCTATAGGTTCGAAGCCCTAAACATTGCTACAAAACACCGAGTCATAGAGCACGTTCAGGAATTTCCATTTATTGTGGAAGCAATTGACTATCTAGGGAAGGTAGTGTCCATTAGTATCACCGACACATCCTCGGAAGCAATAGATCAGGTGGCTTCGGGATTAGCAAATAGATTCGAATTGTATAAATGGATTCTTGGAAGTTGCATAATAAAAGAACCTGTATCAGTTGCAGATAGATTAGATTGGCAAATTATTCAAGAACTTAGATATGATGCTCTATCAGGCATCAAAGTGCTCTCTGAGTCGTTGTCAATAACGCCGAGGATGGTCGAATATAGGATTAAAAAACTCTTAGGTTCAGAAATGCTGCTAGTTCGAGCAATAATAAATAGCCAGAAGCAACAAGGGCTGATATTTTATGAATTGGAAATATCAATTGATGAAATAAAGAGGTATGAAGTTGCCA
The DNA here is from genome assembly GCA_014523695.1 of Nitrososphaerales archaeon TH5895. GTDB lineage: Archaea > Thermoproteota > Nitrososphaeria > Nitrososphaerales > Nitrososphaeraceae > TH5896. The sequence goes on along the minus strand of JAATVS010000687.1, from coordinate 609 downwards.
AGCGACTAAGTGAAATCTACGAAGAAAAACTTTGGTCAGTACGTACCTTGGCGGCGGGTGTCTTGCTGGCGAATCTTTTTGCCTTTACTCTTGCTGAGCCCGAAGAAGCTTACGTAAACACGCTTAAACTTGAAGGCGTAAGATCATGTTCTCTTTTTATATTCAAGGAAATAGTTGAACCGAAAAGACCAAATTGGATAGACGGCCTTATAGAACAAAAAATAGCATCATCATCAAAGCCCAGGTGAGACGCTATTAATCAGCAGTTGCTATTCGACATCATGACAATAAAAAATATTTCGTCCTTCCTCTGTTAGACACTAGACGGTTTTGATCATCTTTACGACTTCGTCTTCAGTCTCGGTCAGTCCAGGATGACAGTCCTTCGCATGTATCATTGCATGCTTCTTTATGTCCTCATCTCCCTGGGGAGATATGAGCGTCCAACCGCAGGGGCAACTGAGCATTTTTGCCATGAATGTGTTTGTAAGTGAGTTTCGTATATACTTTTTCACCCAATATTGCCTGTTATGACTGTCACTTTTATGGTGTAGAGTTGTAGTAACTTGGTGGGAGATAAGTAATATATACTAATGAAAAGTGTGATGA
>JAATVS010000121.1 GCA_014523695.1 Nitrososphaerales archaeon TH5895 | reverse complement strand
TTCCATCATGCCGTACAATTCGGGGATGATCGTAAGATTGTTAGGAGATGGAGCAAGCGCACTGAGAGCTGCGATTTTTGAAGTAGTTAGAATTACTAGGAAAACTATTCTTAATGCAGAGTTCAGCGGGATTAGGAAGGGTTAATATGAAATGAGCTCTACACACTAGCTTGCTTGTAAGACGTTCTGTGTGGCTTTGTCTAATCTCGTGGCAGTGTCCTTGATCATTCCCCGTTCGTTGAGATCTTTAGATGTTACACTAATCTCTATCATAGTACCTCTCACTGTAAAAGTCGCTTCATGGACGGGTTCAATCAACTGATCGATTGGCTCTCTCACATAAAGCCTGTACAGTATCTCTAAACCCTGCCGAAATATTCCATATGACAACCTGTTGACTTTTGAAATATTCTTCAATCTCGTATGTAGGGAACATAAGTTAGTGAAAGAGCAAATGCCGTTTAAAGGCCAGCTTATTGAATAAGTGAGCAACAATTAGATGATGCGAGAGAAAAATAGTTGTAAAGAAATTGTGTCGCAAATTTCTCTTTCAATCCTTCCCAACTCAAACATGATTGAACAAACTCGCAGATGCGAAGATAAAATTCAACATTAGAAACATTAAGACGCTAGACTTCCGATGAAGTAAATAAATGTCATGCCTAGAGTTAAAGCCACTATTATAACCAAAAGATATAACTTTACTTATTCCACTTTCTGAGCGTCTTCAATTCATTAAAATAGTTCAATATGCACTTGTAAACTAAACTATCGCTGCAACAGTTTGTCTAATTGTCAGAATGGTTTTTTTATGTTGAATCAAGTAACACATTTATAATGCCCATACGAAGTCTCTTCAGTGAAAATTATTCGTGAAAGGAAATGAAAAATTGACATTCGCAATAGCGATAGGTGTACTTTCTACTCTTGCACTATCGATCACACTTTCTCCGACCTTCAATTTGTTGGTGAAGGCACAGGGGCAGAATGAAACAGGAATGTCTCAAGGAGCTCAGCAAGAGCTTGTTGAACTTGCGGCAAAGGTTAAGGTTTTGGCTTCCAAAGCCGGTTTGAATCTGACGATTCCTCAAGGTGGTAATGTCACAGAAAAACTGCAAACTCTCTCTGAATCGCCTGCATTTAGCAACGTGTCACAGCAGTTATCGCAGCAGTTATCACAACTTGGTATAAACGGATCAAATATCCAAACTTTGAAGCAGGTGGCAGGCTCTGATTTCGGAGACCTTGTTCAGAAACTTCAAAACCTGACAAGTAGCCGCGGCGCCTAATAGACTGCAATAGGCAGCGCAGCTGCCCTAGCTTTACTTTTGTTACTCTCATTTAGTTTAGTAATCCTCGCCTGATTGTCCCATTTTCTTAAAAGTTACTTCCCACAAAATGCCGATCCTCCCCCATGATCGTAAACCTATCAAACTGCAGACATTCCTATCTAATACTGTGCATTTTTTACCAGTAGTTATTTTAAGATCGAGATAAGCTAGACGAAATAGTTACAGTTTCTCAAAATGTAATTTCATTTACACTTAGGTCTTTTTCGAGCAGAGGATTTGTTGAAGTTTCTAATCGGCTTCAATACTTCAATGTCTTTTTAAACCTAATCGGAGAATAGCCATAATTTTAAGAATTTGAAATCTACAAAATCTAATCAATTGGGAATACTATATATATAGCCTAAAAGTCTAAACAAGATATGCAAAAGGGTATCATTGCTATTACTCTAATAGCTGCTTTGGGCTTAGCACTAGCGCCATTAGCGTTGACAAATGTTGAAGCGCAAGTGGAAGCAACCAAATGCCAGACCGGCGCTCTCATAGGATATGGCGGCACTGTATTTGGCGTTGCAAATGTTTGCACAAATGGTTATACTGTAAATGTTGATCTTGCGACAAATTATCAGCCAAAGGAAGGATGGGTGTTCAATGCATGGCTTGTTGATGATAGTTATGAAGGTTCAGGCTATCCACTTTTAATGGGAAAGGTTTTGGAGCAAGGAACGTTGTCTTTTAATCAGATACAAACCAATGCGCGAACATGGACAGATATTGTTGTGACCCAGCAACCAGCTAATTCACTCAGTCCGTTGCCCTCATGGTCAAACTCTGTTGCACAAACTTGGTTAACACCACCGTTTGGACAATAGTTTGAACTGACGATAAAATCATTTGATGCATGGATGGAGACATATTTCCATCATACTTTTTTTTGAACTTGTGCTTTATCGGGACCGTTATTATTCTTCGTCTATCCAACTGATTTGTGCAAATGAGCTAAAGTGAAAATCTAGAGTTTAATTTTATTTTATTTTATTTAGCGTGTTCTGGATGGATTGATACTCACATAAGCGATATGTGCGTTGTATTGTTACCTTATCCTAATAATATGCTAATAATCACAGTCTTGAATTAAGAGTATTAATCAGTCATTTCATTTATGAGGACATGTGGGAGCCCAATTGCAGGCGGCTGAATAATTGCAAAGTTTGGACTTCTATCACATCCGCCAATTGCTCATGCATTCAATGATCTAATTCGACAGTTTGGTATTTTGCAGTTCTGAAGTCTGTACAATAGGTAAGCCTGATTCCAAAGATGCATCGCCTGATGAAAACCTGCCGAGATTGATCCAAAATTGATCTTGAAGATGAGTTTAGCGAAAGATGAAATAACGACTGGTGTGCTAGGTCGTTATGTTATCTCAGTAAGGAATTGGCTATCCCAGAAAATATGAAGTGATGCCTTTAGTAGTATAATCCGCAAAGAACAACATGAATTTCAAGGTCTTACTGTCTTGACTTTAGTGAGTATTGTTGTAAAGGCAAGACTTCTAATACTCGTGACGATAAAAGAATTTAAACCTCTTACCAAATCTCCGTTCATTTGTTTACTAGCCATAATTCCTGACAGTTTTTATTTCTGATATTTTCCTAGCAATTGTCAAAAAACTAAAAGAATTAGTTGATCTCACAACTGCGTTTACGGTGAGTAATTA
>JAATVS010000686.1 GCA_014523695.1 Nitrososphaerales archaeon TH5895 | reverse complement strand
TACGCTGTAGCTGTTGCCTTCTCTCTAATACTAATATAGACACAGATCTAGAGAAAAGGTTAGGTTGTCAATTACCGGTATGTATAAACTGCATTGTAAATTGTATTCTGGAACTGCAAATAAGGTATAAAAGATTAAAAAACGTTGTTACCGGGGCGTGCCTATTAATTCCCTCTAATTAGTCTTATTATTCCACAGCTCTTTATCCATTGGCATCTCTTCTGCAGTCTCATGATCTTATACCACACATAGAATAGTATCGTACTCCATCATCAAATAGTACTAAGTGACAATGAATGGATTGGATAGTTATGATGGATGAGAACTTGTTTTGAGGACGGCAGATAATTGATTATTGGAAAAGTGAACTAGAATTAGAGAAATGGTTTGATCCTGCCTTAGGAATTTATAAGGAATTGATTCCAACTATTAAAAATAAGTGAGCCTAAGACATGGTAATTATCATCTTCAATAATAATCATCTTCAATCCCAATCAACAATATTTTTTTCTGCGATCACTCTCGTAGGATAGCCATGGTACTTTGCAAACGAGCGTCGCCAGGATTAAATGAGACAGCTTTCTCGAAAAGCAAAAATGCTTCCTCATTTTTTCCAGATTGCGCAAAAGTGAGGGCTTTGCATGGAGCTCCGGTTGCCAAAATGAATCTGCGGTCTCAGGATAGTAACGACAGGTAGGACTACCGTACCCATATCCATTGTCTTTATCCGAACGCATATACCAAGAACTAGGATGAAAATACCCGTGTTTCTTATCTTCTTGATATCTTGTTTCTGGAGGTGTCTTTAGGTGTTGATACAAGTTTCAGATCCATTCATCGACTTCAGTATCTTGCGTCTGTTCTTCTGGTGTTGGGCCCCTTCCTATCTTCTTCCATCTTTCCTCTCTATATTACCTAGTCTAAAGTTCACTAATTCTCTGATTAACTGCATCGATATTTCGTACCAAGAATTTTCGGAATGCACTAAATAATTTCTTTTGATAATCCTTCTTGCTATTGCTTATTATATCGAGTAGACAATTGCTTTCATGTGACAAATTGTTGATTTGATCTTCCATTGCTATCTTTTCTTCCAATGACATGCTAAGAGAATGTATGAGAGATCTAACCGACTCAGCCGCCTCAATTGTTCGTAATGAGATATCTTGGTTCTTTCTGTTCTGATTGACCATTCTCTTCTCCTTTCTCGTTTTCTTAACCATTCTTGCCAAGCATATAGTACTAGAGGTAATGTTAATCCTTTTCTGTAGTTACATCAATTCTAAAGCCATAGAAGTGCGACCAACAACTATGGGGAGTTACTATTAATCTAAAGGGGAAAAATTGTTAATACTGATCATCGAGCCAAGAAGATTTGCAGAATTTCAGTTGACACTACGACGGCCTTTTTCGCAACATACTATAAAAATGGTTATTAGAAAAGGTAGATGACCAATAAGCGGCATGTCAGACGCATGGTGGTCGCCTACTTAGTAACCCTTGATTGACAGTGCGGACTTTATGAGTGATTAAAGGTCCAACTGTCAGCAGTAATTATATAACATATTATAAAAATACTGGGGCTGGCAGTAAAAGATTTTTTCAGAACTATAGAAGAATCTATATAAAAAATGTTTGCGTTATGAGTACTTTACAGTGAAATGAGATGATGAGATGGGAATGTATTCACTGTAACAGCATAATGGATAGGACAAACTTCACAGACTTCATTAAGCAAAGCGACAACGACAAAAACAGCATTCAAGAGGCGAGAGTACAGTACCACACTTGGCGACTATTGCCAGACTAGGTTAGACTAATGCCAGAACTGCAGAGACAACCCGAAACTATCGAATAAGTCACCTATTAGCCACAAAACCTTCCACACTCATTTTTTATTTCTTGTGCCTTCTCACCATGATTACCGGCCAATGTGATTGTGCGGGTCACCGACCCAACCCCATTCAATGGTTTGTTGCCTAACCGACTTGTGCAATAATGATAGGTTAACTTTGTTTTTAACTACTTTAAGGTAATCATACTAGTAAAGATAAAAGAAAAAGGTTAGGTTAGAATATTTATAATACCTTGTAAATCTCTGACATTTCTTATTGCTCCCCATTCTACTATACCACCACAGCCGGTTGGTTCTTCCAGTGCCTTAAGTGCAGTGATAACCAATGGAAGAATATTAATCTTAGAGAATATAATTACGTGCTGCTATTTTTAGGTCAAAGAAGTACTGTCATAAATAGTAGAGGTGAGGAAAGATTTCATACGACCTTATCGGCCCATGTCATCTTTCTTCCTTTATTCCACTTACCTACTCCTGCTTTCAACGCCGATTGTCTAATCTTTTCTTTAGTTGCATGTGAATGTGGTGCCCTGTTATTATGCGCTGAATGTGTTTGAAAGAACCTTAGTCTCCCATGTCTTGCATTCTCAGCCTATTCCTTTGTTAATGCCTGTCATTTGGCCGGATTACGTGTTCTATTTGCCTGTCCCTAAGATATGTGGTCCTTTGTCTGTGTGTATCCCTTTTTTGGCATCTTATTACTGCTATGGATTTGGCTGCAATACTAGGCTTAGCTGAAGAAATGCATCCAGTACGTCCAACCAACTAGTTTTTTCTTGTCATACTCCAGGTTATTTGGTGAAGCGGTAATAGTACGTAAGGCTGTTACTAATTTGTTGAAGCTAGGGTCTGTCCTGTACATGTGTTTGCCAAGGGCTGTGTAAGCTTTCTCTAATGGCTATAATCTAGCGCATATGTGAAGATAAAATGGTTAATTTCTTAAAGTCTCTGACTGGATCTGAAAGCCAGCCAAAAAGATCTTCCAGAACCTTTGGTTCAATTGGTCCACGGGCAGCAGTAACCCATTGAGACGAAGGATAGAACAAATGGCCGAGGTCAGGATATGTTATCATTGTATGATCGGGATGCTTTAATTCTGTTAGTTTTTGCTGTAAGAGAAATGCTTGCTGTATCGGAGTTTGTGAATCATTCTTTCCTTGCATTATTAAAATAGAGGTATCGGAGGGAACTTTACTTATGATATCCAAATTAGGTATCGAAGAGTATTTTGATTTAAGCCAAATGGGACACACAACTTTTAGAGCGTTACACTTCTCACCCTGTGTTACAATTGATAATGATTTGAGATTTTCTATTAACCAGGGTTTGAGTTCGTCATTTATACTTATGAACGTGCCATTATTTGTATCATATTGGGGATTCAGTTGTTCGGCTGTTCCATTAGCGGTGGTAGTGTTTTGAGTAAGAAGTAGAGTGAGATTTGCAGGGCTGATCATAGAGTTGAAAACAGGATTCTCAGACGCTTCTTGAAGTGATATCAATCCATCGTGATCATGGTCTAGAACCTGTTGAGCGTAGTGTATTGGAAGGCTAACACTTTGGAAATCTCCTATTCTAGTATAATTCTGGGCTACTGCCCCCATCAGTACAATATTATCTACTAAATCTGGATGCTTGATTGCAACTCTTGGGACTATCTCTGTACCCTCGCTATGTCCAATCAGAGTTACGTCGTTAGAATCAACCTCTGGTTGCCGTACAAGAAGATCAAGAGCCTTATCTGCGTCTTGTACAAGATTATCAAATGTTATATTCCCAAATACATTGCTATCCAAAACTGTCTCATTCGCCCCAAAGCCTCTCTTGTCATACTGTAACACTGCAAAGCCTCTTTCTGAAAGAAATTTAGCTATGTCAAAGGCCGGCCTTGCAGACGGATATATAATTGAGCCTGTTTCATTATCTATACGAATGTAGCCTCCAGTTTCATTCATATCATTGGTTCCAGCGCCATGGACGTAAAGAACTCCTGGGAAGGAACCGGCTCCAGTAGCTGGAACGTTTAGCCGGGCATTAGTCTTTAAACCATTACCCAAATCTATAACCATATTTCTATATTTTGTTGTCTGCAAGTCTGATTGAGCATGAACTGTGATGGCTACACCACAAAATAAGAAGGAAATAGAATAAACAGAAAGAACTATTGCCACTATCTTTAATGCCAAACGGTTTTGATAATGGACATTATTACTTAAGGATTTCCTAAATGAAGTATGCAAATAAAAGGGGGCATCAATACGCCAGCATTCTATTAAGAATGTGCTCAGAGGGGATTTATATGAATATTCAATGGGAAGTACTAATTAAGACTGGTGGCTGAAAGTATTGACGCTTATTATATTAGTGCCCGAAGGATCAGCACTTGTTGTTGCTGTCATATCACTGGATATGACGGTTTGTATCTAATCTCCACGCCAGCTGAATTTTGCGACTGCTCCAGACTTTGTGGAGACCCGATGGTGGGGTAAATCTGGATCTGACCACTGACTATCACTTGGAGCCAAATTAAATGTCTCATTTTCCATCTGAAATGCAGATGCCAAGCCTGCTCC
>JAATVS010000120.1 GCA_014523695.1 Nitrososphaerales archaeon TH5895 | reverse complement strand
GGGCATTTCAAGAACCCTTAGCGATATTTCCGATCTCACAAATATTAAGAGAAAAGAATTAGCAAGGACTACCCGGTTGCTCATCCTAGAATTGGATTTGAAGGTTCCTATGGTCGACCCTATAAAATGCATTGTAAAAGTTGCCAATAAGACGAGGCTGAGTGAACGAACAAAACGTGAAGCGATGAGTATCATGCAGAATGTCACCAAGCACGGAATTTCGGCAGGGAAGGATCCCATGGGGTTGGCTGGCTCAGTGTTGTATTTATCGTCCAAAAACGTAGGAGAGACGATCACTCAAATGGACATAGCGGAAGCTGCCGGCGTAACAGAGGTTACAATTAGAAATCGGTTCAAGGACCTCAAGAGTAGATTGGAATTGAACTAGTCTTATTGGCTAGGCTTCACCTTCTGTTGCCGTTTGATAATATGCGAATGCGATCTTATTGGAATGATTTTGATAAACATATGTCTTACGTGTTCGTGGAAGAATCGTTTCATATATGCTGAACTCTGAAAATGTCGTCTTTTCTGATGTCCAGAAATATTCAATTCTTTAATATTGGCAATTTTCTGACAAGATCTAGTACCGAAAGGTGGATCATTAGCGTGTTATTGCAATATAATCCATAGATGCGAAGTGCGGGATTTGAACCCGCGATCCCGAGCTTGGGAAGCTCGTACCTTAACCAGTCTGGGCTAACTTCGCGATATTTTATTTAGCTCATGTAAGACAATATAATTGTGATTGACCTCTGAGGATTTACCTTTCAAGGTCTTTGTATGGACCGTCAGGTGGACCTATTGTAGGCTTCCTAAGACTATGCTTCACTTAAATCTAACACTGTAACACAACCTTACCACAACATCGATTTTGAAGTTGATTTGAAGATTTTAAAAGGAGATCTCGAATTTCCCGATCATATCGGATTGAAAGGAATATTACAACCTGAAATTGGTGAGAATACAAGTCCATCTATTATCTACTCGGACTTCCTAGTTCTAGATATCAACAAAGAGTGTATCACCTTCGATTACGATTCTATATGATCCTATTGATTCAAGAAGTTCCTGGAACCAGATCAACTGTCCAGTTGTCAGATCCCATCTTGCTCCATGCCCTGGGCAAATGAGCTGCTTATCGTGTAATTCCCCTTCGTGCAGTTCTGCGCCTTCATGTGTGCAAATATTGCCCGTTGCAAAATAGCTTCCCTGAATGTTTGCAATTAAGATTTCTTTGCCCCCGACTGTAACGCTAGTAAACTTACCCTCTTGTATGTCCGATCTTTTGCCGACGAGAACTCTAGGCACACACATCTCAAATCCCAAAGCTTTATTTAACTTCTGATGAGTGATCGCATTAATTTGGTTCGCCTAAATTTTCAGATATTTTAATTTAGCATGCAGTTAGGAAACGTTACCTAGTTACTAATATACAAGTGATGGGCATAGCGGGGATCTCGAAACCCAATACTGATGTATTTCATACTAAACAAAAATTGTGAAAACCATTAGTCGGCATTGAAGTTGATCCTGAACCGTTATTATACAAATAATGTATTAGAGTAATCGAACTTAATTTGTGGATTGCCTATTCTTTCAAAAGTGCAATAATCGGGCCCCAATCTAAGTGTTGGAACGACACCGGGTCTTTAAGAGGATACTTAACCCATCCTTTCACGACCACGAACTTGTACTTTTTAGTATCTCTGTTTACAGTAAACTTTAGTCTGAGTATGGTTCCCCATCTTTTCTTTTCTTGCTCGATTTTGACTATTTCATTGAAGGGGATATCTATGTTTTTATCGCTGTCGGCCAAATCGTTCTGAAGGTCTATTTCATTATAAGATTCTATTGATAACAAAACAGATTCCCCCTCTTTAAACCGTCTGAGCTGCCTCAGTGAATATTCCTCATGAACATTGTACTTCATTTTCGTCTTCATTATAAATGCGATGCGCATATTCGTTATCACCAGCATTCCCTCCTTGCCTCGTTTCATG
>JAATVS010000685.1 GCA_014523695.1 Nitrososphaerales archaeon TH5895 | reverse complement strand
CGGAAACACCAGCCAAGAACCCGTACGTAGCAGAGATGTACAAACTAGCATTAGAAGGTAAGCTGTACAGCAGATCAATACCATAACAAGACAAAAAGATAGGCAGACAAACAGACAAACAAAATATACACTCTTTTTTCTATTCAAAGTTGATGATATGGTCTTAACGAGTAAGGAAATGATAACGACATGCTAGATTTCCACAAGTTATCATCCTAAAATAAGCAAGGCAGCCATGATTGCCTTTAATAGAATATCATTCACATTGTAGACAGGTATTTTTAAAGCATTACTTGTGAACCGGCTAGGTCCCTTATCATAGACATAAACTTTTAAAAATATAATCTGTGATCTGTCTCAGTTACCAATAGTGTAACTTTTCATCACAAATGAGAAATTGAGACAATTTCTCTGTCTAGCGGTGTTGCATTCTGCTATTGGCAAGATGCGGAATTAGAGAACACCATTACCTATCCAAGACATGTCAATATGTCCTAAAATATACGGATCCGCAGGTCTCGCATTTCTTAACATTTGACCCAACGTAACGTCTGCTGCAACCTCTACAGATTAGGGATCGTACAAAAGGTCGGAAGAATGTGAGTTCAGTGCTGGCGGTTATTACTTTATTCAAATCATCTTGTGCCGTAATATCAGTTAGATCTATTGACGTCGATAATCCACCTCTGAGAAGACTATCAATGGGTATACATTCTTCTAATACTTTTTGAGGTTGTAACAAAAATTCTTTCCCGTTGACAGTGATCCCTTGCGAGTAGTGTTTAGCTGATTCGATCCCAGGGGATAGCAGAGTCTTGCCATATTTTTCTGAATCCAACGTTGAAAACCTCGTGCTACTATCATCATTTATCATTGAGATTCCCACCGATTCGTTATCCATTTGCCGCCCGTGATCTAAAGCTACATCACCTGAGGTCTTTAGTACTTTTCTCAGGACATCTTCTCCGGCAGAATTGTGACTATATCCCAAGATATCATACACTGATTCCTTTAGTCCGGTGAGATTGAGAATCATATTAGTTGTGCCGAAATCTTCAAAATTAGCACATCCCATGACCGGAAACAACCCCTTTCTGAGCGCGTTCAAAATATTCTTCTTTCTAATATACATCGCCTCCAATGCGGGTTTAATTGTTAAAGCAAGTTTTGCCCTGAAATATGTTTCATCTTTATTTGACTGATAGGCGAGCCTCGGAAGATTAATCGACATAGACTGTAACGATGCAACACTCCGTGTATCCTTACCGTCCAATGATTTACGAATGCCATTGCTCGTCCGCTTTCCATTTTGCATGATCGATATCTTACCTCCCGACCTAACTACGGATAATATCATTGGTGCGTCTTCTTCCAAAGTATTGGAATCTTTACTGTAATATAATGCCAGACCGATCCTTGGCAATGGGGTTAAGGCTGTATACTTTGTGTAACCCTCAAGCAACGCCTGAATTGTCTTTTTATCGAGAGTAGTTACAGGCAATAAAATAGTAAAAGAAGGTAGACCTTCAGAATAGGAACCCGTAGCAGATGACGAGATAAGAGACGTGGCAAAAGATGACACGATGCCCTCAGGATCCAAGGTGTCATTTAAGAGGAAATCTGTAATGCCTTCAAGTACTACCTCCGATGATGCCTCTCTGCTCATCAAAGCCAAAATTAATTGTAATGCTGCCGCAAATCTGGACTTTTCATCGAAGCGGATCCTTGATACGTTAAGAAATTTCCCATCTAAGTTTTGAAATCCTTCAGCAAATTCATTGATGTTTAGGAATGCCACGTCAGGAACTATACCCCATAGACCAGGATTGGAGATGTTTAACTCGCCAGCTAGATGCATATCTGAAATGTCCTTTGGCAGAGAATTCAACAGTAGATGCTCTGAAAATACAGACATGGAAGCGTTATTGATAATTTCCTCTATTCCATTCGTTATCCCATCCGCATTATTGATCAGATCAAGAACATCAGAACTAGGCATACCCAATCTGGACATTCTACTTCTATACTCTTCATAGCCATGCTCTATGAGCACAGAATTGACTGTTTCACGAACCAGAGATGATGTAAGATAAGCAGCCTGAAACTTGTAGATCTTGTTCTCTACTTCTTCGGTGATTTTCTGTGCTTGCTCCAAAGGCATTCCAGCCTCCCTAACGATAGATTGGATGATCTTGTGGGAATTAAACTCCTCAATAGAATTATGACTTGTCCTAACATACATCTTGCCGCTTTCAACTATTGACCGCTCTTCAATCTGTCTTGCAAGGCTCAAGACTAATTTCCCTAAGTTAGTTATTGTATATCTTCGTTCTCCTTTATTCAAAGCAACTAATGACTGCCTGAGCAGTTTCCTTAAGTGATAAGCAAACTTTCCAGATTCCTTTTTGGATTTGAAACCAGCGAGTGATTTCAATTCAGAGTAAGTAAGCGGACCCTTTGAATTTAATATTCTTAGGATATCAATTCTGTTAGGACTGGCCATAACAGAAAAGATCATCCGCACTCGTTTTGAGGCGGATTCGAGAATCCCATACCTTTTGTTCTCTGTTTGAAATGAGTAATCATGACTCAACTGTTCCATTGCACCCGATATTCAGCCTAGACAATTAAAACTACTTTGTAAATTATATTTTACTATCGATATAATATGACCTACCTCAATTCATGCTGTCTATTTAAGTTTCGACTAGTACCTGACTTTCCTTTAATAACCTCCCCATCTTGATATTGTCAGTTGATCGGATTATTGATTCGTTAATCTCTGCAGGTATTTCAGGTAATTTCGTTTTGGCATCCTGTTCCATTACTGATTCGACTTCGGTTAGAATATCCAAAGCATCCGAATCTACACTAGTTTGAATAGCATAGTTTCCGTCTATTCTCATGCTTTCATTTAGAACTTCTGATGAAACCTCAGACATTTCGGACAGTACTCCGTTTGCGGTAGGAATGATGGCTGAGATATCAAGCTGAATATTCTTTATCATATCAATTGTAGGCTCAATCGTGTTCATTATCATCCCAAAATCTTTTAGAGTGCTAAACCTGATTACTAGCATCTCTAGGGTAAGGTTCATGTTTCGAGTAGTATTCTTTATTCTTCGAATATTCACTAGTTCATTTGCAAGGGCTTTTGCTCGCGCGTTATTGCCATTCTTCATAAGATTGGATATTTCAATGCTGAATTTATCATCCATATCCGAAAATTTTCTTTCTAGCATCCTCAGCTTTGAAAGTTGGGTATTTACAACGGCACTTGCATTTGTAATTTCTCCACTGAATCGCTGACGATGCTGTTCCATCTGCCGCAAATACACTAAAAAATGTGATGTAAAAACAAATGTTAAATTCTATATACCTACAAATTTGTTTAAGCTAAGCTACAGGATCTCTCCCGTCCTAGGCTAAATTGGCGAAGCACAGATACAATTCTGGATCAATCGACAGCCAGATTCTGAACAAGATGGTGATTCACGGCAATTATCATGACAGGATTTCACACACGTTCTAAAAGCAAGCCATGTTTCTCATCAAAGCCAGTCACTTGTACTTTTGAGCCAATTGGTAAATCTGAAGGCGTATGAGTATCCTTCAGAAATCCAGATACATTGAATGGGGCATCATCGACCTTAAAAACGACCCATGCATATAAGCCCGCATCAGTAAATCCCTCTGGGGCAACAGATTGAATTGTGAATGTAACTACATTACCCAATCCTGCGTATTCCTCTATAGTAAATACATCTGAAGAGCACTTTTCACAGAAATATACTGTTTCAAGAGTGGAATGATTGCATTTTGCGCACTTATTTGCCAGAATCTTTCCACGACTAGCAGCTTCTATGAACTTACTTCTCCTGTTGGTGATCTGATTTGGATCTCTTGATTCGGACAAATTGTCTCAATTCACTTTCTTGAAAATGTGTACGGCTGCACTCGCTCCAGTAGCACCAAAGTTGTGTGTAAGTGCGATTTGTGCGTCTTGTATTGTCCGATCTCCTGCCTTCCCCGTAAATTGTTCGAAAACTTCAACAACTTGGCCTATCCCAGTGGCTCCGATCGGATGACCTTTGGATTTTAATCCTCCAGATGGATTGATTGGAATTTCTCCAATCCTCCTTGTTGCGCCAGACCTTATTGCCTCGGCAGCTTCTCCTTTCTTGAAAAAACCCAAGTCCTCACAATCTATAACTTCCGCAATGGTAAAGCAATCGTGTACTTCAGCGAAATCTACATCTTTGGGGGTTATCTTCGCCATCTCGTACGCTTGTCGTGCAGCATTGACAGTACTGGGTATAATCGTGATGTCCTCTCGCGATTGAACCGCAGCAGGAGAGGCACCACGGCCTGATCCGATTATTTCTACATAGCTTTTGCCCTTTTTCTTTGCAAATTCCTCACTACAAAGAATCAGGGCGGAAGCACCATCTGAAAATGGACAACAATCGTAAAGCTTTAGTGGAGATGCAACTACAGGAGACTGCATCACGTCTTCGATCGTAATTTTTTTACGTACATGTGCTTTGGGGTTCAGTATTCCATTCTCATGATTCTTAACCGCTACATAAGCTAAATCTTCTTCTGTTGCCTTGTACCTAGTAAGATAAGCCCTCGCTATAGATGCGAACAGGCCAGGGAAAGAAGCCCCATTTCCTCCCTCATAAAAAAAATCTGAACAATATGAAAAAAGCGTAGTACTCTGGACTGTTCCTACCTGAGTGATTTTTTCAACACCTACCGCTAAGACACAGTCATAAAATCCAGCGGCGACATTCGCAAATGCTTCTCTCAACATTACAGAGCCTGATCCACATGCTGATTCTATCGTTAAACCGGGAGTGTAAGGAATGCCTAGATTACTCATTATAACAGGTGCCATATGGACTTGCTTGTCAGAAACTCCAAAGACATTTGAAATGTAGCCAGACTGTATCTCCTTGGGGGTTATGCCGGCAGAAGTGATAGCCTCTTTTGAGGCATCTAACGCTAATTCTACAACACTCTCATTTAGCTTACCATACCTGGTACTACCTGCACCGAGGACGCAAACCTTATTAGGCATATATATGGAACTTTATACCTTGAGGTAATAAAAAGGTTAGACAGCGCCAGGTCAGTTTTGGAATGAAATACGTATTTACAGCTCTAATTTGTAGTTTAAGTCAAGATCTTCTGGCAATTAATAAGAAACGGCCTCTTATATTTTCATGTTGCAGAATGATCCAGGGACTTTAAAGCGAAGATGTTCTGCATACTAATTCAAGGTTCTGTTACTCGTTATGGTAATCATAGAGTAATTACCTAGTTCACATCATTTGGATATGTAGATAATAGACTAACACCAAAGCAATTCATTCAGGGTGTGAAATAATAATTCGATACTTTAGGTATACAACACGCGACTATGTCTGTTACACTCTTTAAACTCAACAATACAATCATATCCATTTATGATAGCTTGCCCATATGAAACAAGAAATCAATATATTACATTGGATATTATCAAATAGGTCAGAAAACAGGTCTATCTTGAGTTCCGAGAATCTATCGTCGATGATCATTTGGTTAGCAGAGTTAATTGTAGCAAGCTGGGCTCTCTCCTACGGGGCTGAACATCTTTCGGCTAGATACGGAGCTAAGTTTGTAGGGAGGACCATTTTAAGTGTGGCCACTACCCTCCCCGAAATCGCAATAGTAATTTATGCTGCTGCTGCCGGCTCCTATGGAGTAGCTATAGGAGCAGGATTGGGAAGTAATCTATTGATGATGACGTTGGGGTTGTCAATTATGTTAATTATTGCAACAACTCGCATATCCAAAGCACCATTAAGGGGAATTAACGTGAGCACTTTCAAACTGGACAAGATTTTTCTGCTTGTCACCGCTATTGTCAGTGCACTACTATTTATTGATGGATATAATTTCATGGACGGTTTGATCTTTACAGCATTATTTATTGCATACCTTACAGTTGCCCTATTTGAAATGAGATCAGAAAGAAATGATACTCTGGTCAAATCTAAAAGGATGTCGAATGAGGTTAGTAGACAGCCGGAGGAGGTTTTACAAAGTACTAGAGAGGATTCGGTTAGTGGAAAGCAAGATATTGGCGGTGATAATGGTATTACCGCGAAATTAAAAGGAAACACCACAAGATCATTATTGGTATTTATTGCAGGAACAATTGGTATCGTAGTCGGTGCAGGTCCATTCATTCATGCACTTGAAGGATTTTCAGTTGATATTGGAGTTTCTGCTATAATTCTTGCAGTAGTAATTAGCCCTATTGCTGGAGAAATGCCTGAGAAGATATCTTTGATGTTACTTGCCAGAAAGGGCGCATTAGGTGCATCCATTGCAATAGCCAATGTATTGGGATCTAAAATTCTAAATAATACGTTACTTCTTGCAGTAGCAGTTTTTGGAGCAATGTATCATGCAGGATTCCTTACTGTGATTGAGATAACTCCAGTACTGGCATTCCAAGTAGTACTTGTGACTGTAGTTACGATAATAGCTCTAATACCAATGTTCAAAAAAGAGATAGGATTGAAGACGGGTATGATGCTGTTGTCGATGTACGTGATAAGTATAGTAATCCAATTTTCATTGGCACACGAATAAGTCCATTATGGATTAAAAAGGAATTTGACCTGAGCTTTGCATTACGTATTGTCACCAGCAATCCGTTTCCTAAATTTCTTACTAACTGAATTATTTCACGGAGTACAAGTCAAATTCAGTATACTGTTTCTCTATTGATGGAAATCAGTTCATTCATTCTGTTATGTATCTCTAAGTAGCGTTTTCCTTTTTCCGTAGTACGATAGGTTTGAGCTCCAACTTCGTATTCCAATAGCTCACTCTCCCCCAGATCGGTTAAATATTCTCCAAGTTTGTTATACGATAAGTACGCCCTATACATAATCTTTGTCTTAGT
>JAATVS010000684.1 GCA_014523695.1 Nitrososphaerales archaeon TH5895 | reverse complement strand
TTAAACCTTTTTAAGAGATATAAATTTGAACTAGGTATATGCAGTATTTCACGGCACTAAAGATAGGGGAGAGAAGAGTCAAATCAGCTCAGGATATTTTAAAGACTTACACGGGAAGTGCGATGCCTGCTTTGGCGCTGAAGGACAACAAATCTGACCAATGGGAGCCAGTAGGGGAAGAGAATTTTTACGGAGTTGTAAAGGAATCAAATGGATACATGATTGTAATATGCGACAAAAATGGCATCGCAAAGAGTCTGGCAAATTGGTTTACCGAAGAAGAAAAAATCAATATAATAGCGAAAATAAAGTCAGAGCATGCGATGGAGGAATACGTAGGCAGGCTATCTCTTCCGGTCTAATTATTACTAATTTATTTCGATCTCAAAATTTCCAATTGTATCATTCCGTATTAGATGTGATGATAGATTGCGAGCATGTTAGTCTTTATGATATTAAACACGCGTGTTAAGAACTAAAGTTCTTGTGTACGCAACCCTCGTCAAACATCATGCCTTGCATGAATTACGATCAATGTAGTGCATAATCAATTTGCTGATACTGCTATTAACCACCATTACCAAATTGGTTTGCATATATGATTAGAATTAGCTTTGTATTTCAATTGTCATAGAACAATACGAGATGACTAATCTGCTCTCCGATTTTTCCGCTTCCTCTTACTTTGAATGATACCTATCAGCTGATATCCATACTCTAGGTTATGTTTAACGTGATTGATCCCATGAGACTTATCTGGAACGAATTTATCGTCAAGAATATTCTCAATGTATATTTTTGACCTTCTCACCGATAGGATCGCATGTTGAACCTGACTATCCAATAACTTCCTTCCTAATTCTCTTTCAGCAATTTCTTTGAATTCCCTTTCGTCTCCAGCAATATCATAGTATTTTTGTAGCTTATTGTAATTACTACACAGGTCTTTAATGCTATTCAAATCGTACTCAGACAATCCTTGAAGCGCATCACGGACTGACTCTGTAGTTCTTCCTGTTATCTGTGCCAAACTATCAACGAGCCTTTGATCCGATATTACTCTTCCAGCGACTGGTTTACGTACTTGACTCACTTCGACCTTAGAGAAATCTAAATTAAAGGATTGTGCCACATCTTGTTGATCCTTTCTTGTTCGGTAATATGCTTCAGCATTGTATGAATCAATTCGTACTCCAGAAGCATCTTTTCCACTATGAATTACAGAAATTACATTCACAAGTATTTCTGGATAAGATTCTTTTAAGAAGTCGTTGAAACTTTGGTAGTTTTCATTAAGATCCTTATAGATGTTAAAAACGACTTGATCAAAAGTTTGAAGGTTTTTTTCCTCTGCCCTTCGATCCTTCCTTATCTCACCCACAGCAATGGTAAGTATATCTGATAATTCAGAATGATCAAAGATATATCCAATTTCCCTAGCAGCCTGGACAATTACTCTTACTGCCTCCAAGAAATTCGGCTGAACCTGTAGCTCTCGTACAGAAATTTTTTCTACATATGACATTGAAGTAGAAAACAACGGATCATCTGAAGAGATTTTCAAATTGTTGAAATACTGAAGCAGCGCATCGTACAAGGACTCCCTAAGGAGTGTACTGGCATCGTCTCGTATATTTTGTTTGAGACCCAAATCCACACTTTTCCTTTCATTTGCATCCATGTTTTTTGACTCTCCTATTGGTATACGTACTCACCATAATGCATGACTAATTGCATTGTTGGAATAATTTTCTTCAATGAATACAATTCTAACAGGAATAAGTGTTTCACATTACTTAAATATGTCATGACCATATTTAACGTTACTATGTACGAGTAATTTTATCACTATACCTGAGCTAGTAGAATTTATTAATTCGCAATGGGGAATAGATGTCTGTTCCATCTTCCTTTATGTAGAATTACGTGGTAAAGTCAGCAAATTTTCTATCTTCAATGCATTCCATTCTGCTAATCAACGAATCATTATCAACGGCAAGATGCTTCCGATTTTTTCATTGTTCAAATATTACTAATATTCCATTTTTCCATTTTTTTTAATTGTCATTTACAACTAGCTCACATACCTATCAATTGCGCCGTAACTGTATATGCTCATTTCCCCATCGACGTTCTAATCTGTGTCAGATTATCTACTATCATAGGCAGAAATGTTCCTACGTCAGTTACTACCCCGATTGCTTGTGTTGTGCCTCTATCCAACAATTTTGTTACAACAGGTTGGCTGATGTCAACTGCAACTACTTTTACTGATGACGGTAGCATATTGCCCACTGCAATGGAATGAAGCATGGTTGAAAACATCAAGACCAGCTTCACATTCTCAAGCAATTTTTTATACCTGCGTTGAGCTTGGACGACATCAGTCATAACATCAGGTATGGGACCATCATCACGAATTGATCCTGCCAAAACGTACGGCACCTTCTTTGAAACGCACTCGTACATTATTCCGCTACGTAGAGCACCACTAGTCACCATTTTCTTTATGGATCCTGCTTTGAATACTTCGTTTATAGCTTGCATGTGATTTCTATGCCCTCTTACTGCTAGAGTTCCATCTCTAACGTGCATTCCAAGAGAAGTGCCCATGATGGCGTTTTCAACGTCATGGACTGCTAAGGCATTGCCAGCAAGCAGTCCGTCTACATATCCCAACCGTATTAACTGCGCCAAGGCAGCAGAGGCACCAGAATGAACTATTACTGGTCCTGATACTACAACTATTTTTCCATGAGCGCTTTCTTTAGTATTGTAAATATCATATGCTACTTTTCGAGCAATTTGTTGGGTTGGTCTTTCACTCGAACTCGAGCTACTCATAAACTGAAATATATCCACGCCTTCTCTTGGACGTTCCTGAGGAATGATTCGAATTCCATGTTCTCCTGTGACAATCATGTCTCCTTTTTGTATATCTCGTATCATCTTACATTCCGCATTCTTGTTTTTGAGGTCTAAAGTAATGCATTTGTCCATCATCATATTCTTTACATTGATCCAGGAACTTCTAAAGTAGATTTGTGTTGGATTATTTGTGGTGCTATAGAAGCCATTTGGCAATACCATATCCTTTCTGGCAGGTTCTACTACAACTTCGTCTACGTAGAGGGGTTGCGCTCCCTCACGGTATACTGATTCCAGTAACCTGTCCAAATGGTCCTGGTCTTTCCCTACTATAAGAAGACGCGAAGCACTTTCTTCTCCTTTCTTCTTGCCAACTTGAAATTCAAGCACCTGAAAGTCCCCTTTGAGATCCATTATGGTATCAAGAATTCTTCCTAAGATCATTGAATCAATTAAATGGCCCTTAACTTCCACTTCCTGGGCATGGTTTATTTTTTTATCCACTTGTTTTTAGTTAAATCACTTGTTCATTTAAGTTTTCACTAATCCTTAGCAAATCCAACTGCAACAGTGCGTTTAATTTGCTTATTTAGAAAGGTAGAATTATTTGAATGCAATTTAAGAACCGCGATAGGCTGATGATTCTTTAGCTATTTGACCAGACAAGAATAAACTCGAAATTTATTCATAGGCCAAGATAAGCTTTGCTTTTTTAGTACCGTTTATTTAGAAAAAAAAGCATCTTTAGTATGTTCTAGAAGCAGTAATATATCGTTACCATCTATACCATCAATTGTGGAAGTAAAGAATTGTTGAAGAATACTGGAAGGATAACCCTGACTTTCATATGTTTTAGCTTGAAGAGCCATTTCGAATTTGTCTACCCAATGAACGAGCTGTGATGTCTCAGTCTTATTTTCTTGATACTCATTCCAAATATCTACATATTCTTTCCTTGTTTCTAGAGGCAAGTGATTTAGAATATGATCTAACGCCTCAGTTTCTTTTATTTTCTTTTCCTTGCTAGAAATTACATTTGGTTCGTAATCTCCAACAATGGACTCCCCTAGATCGTGCAAGATTGCCATCTTTACGGCTCTCTCAGTCTTCATGCCTAATATGTCAGAGAATACCATTACCATGGTACTCATTGCATACGTGTGATCTGCCACAGATTCAGGATCCTTAACTTTTACTTTGTTGATCCATCCTGATCTCTTTATTGTTTTCAAGTCCATCACAAAGTTAAAGAAATTTGCCAATAGTCGATAATTAAGGGACGACGATACCATCGTTGTTGTCCTGCTAATCACCTAATAAAAGATTTGGCTCGCGTAACCATATTTTAGTTCATTTTTTTCTGAAAAATTTAGCATCCCATGGATTTTGAAAGTTTCAATCCCTTGTATCGCAGATTACATTGGAAACCGAACTATCCACTTCACCATAATTTGTTATGGTTCTATTCAAATGATATCTGAATATATCATCTGTTACTATTTTGAATATAAAAAACAAGACTATTCAGCTGTTCTAATTGGGCAAGACAAGACAAAACATATTAATTTCTTATTCGCATTTATTGTTCACCCAATAGGAAAGAACTATACTTGCAAATAATGTAGTTCAACCCAAGTACGCAATTTAATCTACAGGGTTTTTTGAAATTAGACAGTAGAATAAAAGATAGGAAGATGAATGTTAATGTGTTCTCTTCCAAGCATTATCTGGAATCCCCAACCGCTTATTTGCTGTTCTAGCCATAACGAAAAACAGATCAGAAAGTCTATTGAGATAAATTATTGTGAGAGGATTGATTTCTTCTGCTTTCGATAAAGCTATTACTGAAATCTCTGATCTCCTTGCAATACTTCGACTCAGGTGCAATTGACCAGATTCAAGACTGCCTCCTGGAAGTATAAAGAAAGTAATCGGTGAAAGCTCTTCTTCAAGAGTGTCTATAGTCTTCTCAACTGTGGTTATCGTGTCGTCACTTATTCTTGGGCTTCCATACCGGTTGTCGGTACTCGGACTGTCATCGGCCAAATCTGCACCGAGGGTGAACAGATCATTTTGGATTGTTAATAGAATCTCAATAAGATCTGAGAAATCGTTTGCATGTTGGGAAGAATGGAAAGTTGCTAAGCCTAGGCCTACACTGGAGTTTAATTCATCGACTGATCCATAAGCAATTATTCTTGCATTATGTTTTGATATTCTCCTTCCGCCTATGAGTCCAGTCTCTCCTAGATCACCAGTTTTAGTATATATTTTCATATGAAGGAATTATGGTTTAATGGAGATTTAATTTTTGATGTCTGCATCAACCGTTGGTAATATATTGCTCTAGTTTAATCGTGAATTAGGTAATCTTAGCAGAAATCTCTAGACGCAAACTACGGAAAAGTCAAAAACTATAATAGCTCAGTTAGTACGAATGAATCTCGGCCTTGTGTTCTCTTAAATACTTTTTTTTCTTGAATCGCTCATTACACTTTTCACATTTGAATGGCTTTTCGAATTCGAGTAGAAATCGTTCCCTTCTTTCTTCAGGAGTTTCAATTATTGACTCTGGTTC
This sequence comes from Nitrososphaerales archaeon TH5895, assembly GCA_014523695.1. Lineage (GTDB taxonomy): Archaea > Thermoproteota > Nitrososphaeria > Nitrososphaerales > Nitrososphaeraceae > TH5896. The sequence continues at coordinate 1,686 of JAATVS010000684.1, read as the reverse complement.
GCTTTCAGCTGAGTTTATCATGATGAGTTATAATCAAAACCATATATGTTAGTATATTTAGCTTGAGTAAGAAATTTACATGAGAATGATTCTTGCTAATCGTACTGAGAAATTACCCCTAGCTATAAAATTTCACCCTTCACATATGGATAGACCAAATAGGTTCGTTAGACGACAAACCAGTGAGTTCAGCTCCCAAAAATTATTATTGTATTCAGCCCTCAATGACGGCAAATTATAGACATGCACCTCTGAACCTTCCTGTATAAATGCCCTTCTAGCAAGTGCCGTGCTTTCAACGTTGCTGATCATTACTGGAGTAAGTCCTAGGGACCTATAATCCGGTAGGCATTCATAGAATAGTAGCCTTATCTGACCATAAAAGGTGTTTTCCTTCCGCTCAAAAGTTCTATAATATTCTGGGCCGCAATTTCTGACATTTTGGAGCGAACCTGATATGTGGCACTCCCTATGTGTGGCAATAGTACCAAGTTCTCCATTTTAATGAGTGGACTATTAGTTTCTAAAGGTTCGCTTTTAAAAACGTCAAGCGCAGCCCCAGCAATCCACTTTTTTCTAAGTGCTTTGATAAGACTCCTTTCATCAATTACTTGACCACGAGAGGTGTTGATTAGAAAGGCAGTATTTTTCATACGCTTGAGTTTTGATTCGTTCATCATATCGGTGCTCTCAGCATTCAAATTAGCATGAATCGAAAGAAAATCACTTTCTCTTAAGAGAGTGTCTAACTCCACATACTTGGCACCTATTTCATGTTCTAGCTTTGTCTCTAATCGGCGCCGGTTGTGGTATATAATATTCATGTCAAATCCTTTCGCTCTATGAGCTACGGCCCTTCCAATTCGCCCTACACCAATTAGCCCCAATGTCTTGCCATAGACATTTGAACCTAGAAATAGATCGGGTGACCATCCTACTTTCCATTTTTTTTGTCTTATGTAATTATCTGCAAGTACAATTTTTCTAGATATAGCAAGAATCAGAGCGAAAGTCAAATCGGCAGTTGCTTCAGAAAGGACTTCTCCGGTGAAAGTAACATGGATGCCCCTTTTTTTTGCCTCCTTTACATCTATGTGGTCATACCCGGTACTTAAGGTACTGATAACTTTAAGCTTTGGTCCTGCTTTCTCCATGACTTCCTTGTCGATACGCTCCGATAAACTGCAGAGTAACGCATCCTTGTTTACAACATTTTTCAAGATTTCCTCTCTAGAAGGCGACAATGACTTTCTATTCATCGTAACAGAGTATTTCTTTGATAACATGGTAGGTCCAGGTTCAGGGATTTTCCTCATTATGTATACAGACCGTTTGATCCTCAACAGAATACTCACTCTAATGCTCCTATGAATAGGTTAGTGTATTTCGTGTTGCAAGTCTATCTTTTCAATTCATGCATTCACCAAGCATGTTATTTTTAAATGCCAAGACACTTATTTACATCAGAACTCTTCATGATTGCATCTCTACTCACGGACAACTTTTGAACAATATGGACAACTACTGAATTGGTTGTTTCCTGAATTAGCAGTACTTAGAATATATGATCGCAAAAAGGACTATATGGTCAGATCAAGTATATTCCTTACATCGCACTTTCCATGCAGGCAGGCAGTTTCCCGTTATGCCGAAGCTTATAATCTTTCAGCAGCTCCATTTTCAAAT
>JAATVS010000119.1 GCA_014523695.1 Nitrososphaerales archaeon TH5895 | reverse complement strand
TTTGTAAAATCTATTCTCTACAATTGCCAACGTTCTTTCTAGAGGTCTAATTTCGTAGGATATCATCCGAGCAATGTATAAACCAAAAGGAACTGCTAGGCTTAACGTCCCTCCCAAGACAATGGCAGTCTGTATTATTGTGTCCACATAGGTCATCTCTTAACCGCTTATCCGGTTTATTTTAGCAGGTAAATCAGGCATGGATAATATAAATATTATGGCACAATCAGATAGTAGTAACCCATTAAAGACTATCGTATATACTATCATAATATACAGGTTTTGCATTTATTTTTTTTATTCTTTCAAAAACTTATCTTTGGTTTGTAGTATTCTAAATCCGCTGCAGATATGTCCACCAAAACGCTATTTTGATCGTGTTGTCTGATAAAGTACGTAGGTATCTCATATTTTATGTTCTGTGGAGCATGAATTATAAACATTAGACCATTATTTAGTGCACTGATACTTCCTATTGTCACATTATCACACGTGGAAACTTCCTTGTTTAACAAAGAGTTAAAATCTTTTGGCTTCTTGGCATAAGAAGTTATTTGATTGTCATTTTCCTTGTTTAATTTTGAGAAGCCTTTCATTCTTGAGATATCGTTCTTTTCTCGTAAGTGCTCTTGCACAATTTTGTTCTTATTTCCGTTTTGTACTGCTGTGAGCCTTTTTGTATCGTTTCCTGTCCATGCTACACTTAGTACTGTTTTTCCAAAAACCAGTGCTATTGCTACGACAGAACCTATCATCACACTAACAATTATTGCTGTGTCCAATCAGGTCCCTTACTATTACATGTATCCGATATCATACAGAGATATATAGATTGCTAGTTAGTTTAAATAGTGATTTTCGCTTTCAAATACGAATGGGTCAGCTTATATTGTTCCAGTTTGCTTCTATTTAGTATTATAGTATAGAATTTCTTCAAAATGCTTAGCATTTAGCTAGGACTACTGTGAACGCCCAATGAAAGCATAAAAATGATCAACATCAAATAAATGATATCCAATTATCAAACTATTACCGTGAGGTAAAACAAACCTATTTGCAATCGACGCCTAAGAGTAAGTTATCAGGGTCCTTGTCTAACACCTTTATGCCATGGTCTTGCCCATTGATTATTGCATAGGTAAAGCTCCATAATCCTTTTAGATTCTTATCAATTTTACAATTCTCTCCTAAATATTCTCTCACCTCAGGATTCTTATCGAATGCGTTTTGAACTGCTATAAAATAATTCACTCCTTGGCGATCTCTATGATTATCCCAAAATGTCGCCGAAGCTGTAATTGTTTCGCATATCCTTGTGAACGCCTCAGTAACTATTTCGGATGTTATGTTTCGGCCATTGCTGTAAATTTCACTGTAACAATCGGTACAAATTGTCATTTTACGTCTAGATAAACCATAATTGTAATAATGATTCACTTCGTATAAGCAACATGGACATTTTTTCGAATCACAATAATGACAAAAAATTCTTTCAAAAGGGGATAGAATATCGCTGTTTGGTGACTGCTCCTCAATTTCACCATAACTGGCATCGCTATAGTTTTGTTTGTGTGGTTCATAGCCAATATGTCCGTTGTTATGAATCTCGACCAAGGGTAAATTAGCAAATCATCGCAGATATTAATTATAGTATATATCGTGTAGTTTAACATCCATGTATAATTTTATTGATTCACATGGATGAGGTGGCTTGTTGGGAGGATCGGACCGATTTCCCATCACAGCTTTCCACGTCCACAGCATAGCTTAAAGGGTATTCGATAATGATGCAGTCAAAAATAGGATCTCGCAATCTTCATTTCGGTCATAGTATTTCCTAGAAGGTTTGTATAAAGTGTGTGTCCAATCATGCTTCTAATCTTTCATCAAATTCTTTTACGTACGAAATCATGATATTTTGTTATCTAAAAGCTATGTAATCTCCACAGAGTATTTAGGTGGGATCAGGCACATCCGTATCGTGAGACACTGATGTTCATGTGCGAATATTGCAGTACGAGAAAAGGAAACGAATGTGACGTATGCCTTGGAGTAATTGTCTGCGACCTTCATAAGCAGATACACGAACAAAGTCAAGAGCATAAGTATCATTTGCGGCGAATACACAAGATGCCAGTTCCTTTGGATACTAAATCCTTATAGTTTCTAAATTAGTCTAAATTTCCTAATTAGGGGTAATTCATAACAAACTCCCATTTATTGACATACTATTTGCCAGACATATAGAGCTAGCAAATACATGATAAAGATCTCGAGTGTTGGCACCAAAATGAACGTAAACGCTGTAGTATCAATGCAGCACAGAACAAACAAAGGATGTACATTACGAAAAGTTCGCAGGAGTCTATATTATCAATAGTTGTCAAGTTAGATCATTTTCGAGACTTTTATTTAGCCTCTCTCAGATAGTCGACTTTGTAGCATGATTCGAGCAAGGAAGTATCCCTTAATGGTGCGAAGAGAGATAACATCTGCGAAATGCGCTACTAAGGAAAATGGAACGGCGACCTTATGCACATAGAAGCAATAAGAATCGTTAGACAATTCATATTAGTGTGAAATTGGGTATTGTATTCATTGCTATTGGTCGTAAACGATGGATCAAGAAAGTAATCTTCCTGTTCGGGTGGGAGAAGAGTATGATCTCGAAATCACTGAAGCCAGCAAGACCGGAGCAGATGGAGTTGCCAGAGTTCGTGGGCTCGTCATATTTGTGAAAAAAGGCAAAGTAGGGCAAAAGGTTAGAGTAAAAATTAAATCAATCGGATCCACTCATGCCGTATCGTAAATTGTGTGACCTATCTTTATGCTCTTTAAGATTCTAATCACTAGAAATCAAATTATCATATTTAGCAGTCACAAAGTCTGCAAGTTCTCTATATAGAGTACGTTCTGTCAGGATTAATAGTAGTATGTACCAACTCCTCGCATGCAGCATGATCAAACATATGAA
>JAATVS010000683.1 GCA_014523695.1 Nitrososphaerales archaeon TH5895 | reverse complement strand
GGGGCATGTACTTTTCCGGTATTTCTAGAGCTGGCGTGAAACCCTGGAGATGTTTCTTGTTCGACAAGAAGTATCCGTGTACCTGGCTTGAGATTGTAGGACAGCAAATAAGCTATAGAACATCCAAGGATACCGCCGCCAATTATAGCAATGTGATAATGGTACCTCTCACTCAATGTGAACTACTTTGTTGTACATACTTACTTGTTTCAACATGTCATTTTATTCTTTATAAGGACTGCCTAATGAATTACAACTGAGAAAGAAAATAAGTATATATTATTTCCCTCCTTAAAACTATCTGTGAAAGTGCTTATAGCTGAGGACAATCCAGATACTCGATTTTACTACGATGTACTTTTTCAAAAGTACCAGCATGTTCATATTTCAGCGAAAGACGGTTTAGAATGTCTGAAAATATACCACGACGAATTTGAAAATATAAGATTGCAGACGGATGCAATGCAAAAGATTCAACCGTTTGACGCAGTAGTCTTAGATTACAAGATGCCCGGACGTAATGGACTTGAAGTTGCAAAGGAGATCTTAGCGGTTAATCCCCACCAACGAATAATATTTGCATCCGCATACGTGAGGGAAGTATTGATGGAGGCAGTAAGACAGCTTAGACAATTGGTCGAGCTTGTTCAAAAGCCATTTAACGAAAGACAGTTCATCGAAATCCTTGAAGATACGGAAGTATATCAAGAGCTTAGGAAATTGGATGTTGACATCAATCAAATCAAATTGGGACAATTCAGACACGAACAATTGAGGAAGCTTCTTGAGATCTTGAAGGAACTTGGAAGACGAGCACGTTAGAACAGGGAATTTATCGTGTATGGCCTTCCCATCCAGTTTGCAATCTGGAGCAAGAAATTCGATCTTCGGCTCTATAGAACATGCTGAGCATAGGAAAAGGCCGCTGCTGAATAGCATTTCCTATTTAAAAAGAAATATGCGCTAATACTTTGTCATTACTTGAACTACTCGTTGCACATCAATTAGTTGGGCAATCATCCTCTCACATATGCGCTCATCGATGAATTAATTTTCCTAGGTTTCCAATAGAATCTAGATAGTATCGTATGAGCAATTGGGTTTCGCAGTTTTTCACGACATTATTTATTTTTTCTCGATCAAGATTTCTCAAAACCAGTACCAGAGCTCTTTGTCTCACAGCATGATCCCATTCCAGAAAGTGCAAAACTGCAGAAGAAATGCTCATATGACTGATGAGGGATTGTCCCAATAGGTAATCAATAAATTTAAACCATTGATTTTTTCAAAGATATAATTTATCATAAAACATTTGACCATTTTATTCATTACCATCATGATTCTAATGATAATGATTCCATTGCTAGCTTTACCTCCAGCTAGAGTATATCACATAACAATGCATGAACCAGATAGCAGCCCTTTGAATAATAATGTCCTTGCCTCGCCGGTAAAGGAGCATGACAGCAACAGTGTTGCTGGATCATTTGGATTTGACGCAGATGGGATTATTGGAGAAAATACCTCTGACGCAATTTATCCTGCTTTCAACTTTAGTCTTACAGAAACTGCTCAACCCCAAAACAAGGATTTGACCATTAACAGCTCTTTTCTACCAGTTCCTGATTTAATGTCCGAAACTGGGACACCAGCGCAGGAAGCCTCAACAGCAGAAGATGCGAGTGAAATGACTCAAAGCGCAATTGAGAAGATGGTAAATCCTAGTTCTCTCCTTTCTTCTGCAATAGATGACATACGTCAAAGTGGGGTTAGCAACACTGACGCTTCTCCTCAGGCGCAAACGGCACCTAATAAGACAAAAAACCTCCTCAATACTGAATTTTCTACAATTCATCTGTATGGCACGGACATTCCACCTAAGGATTATCTTGTGGTTTCCAGCGATGAGGAGAGTGGCGGCGATAAAAGTAAGATTTTTGCAACTGCTAGAATCCCCTGCAATGATAAACATGAAACGCCGTTAAGGGTTGTATTGCTTGAAAATTGGTCGAGCATTGCCTATCCACCTCCCAAGATGCAACTAATTGATGGGGTCCCTGATGGAGAGCTGTGTATGTACAGAATGGAATATCCAGATAAGGAGTTTGCAGAGTCCTACATCACACCAAATATTGCAGATAAGAGTTCGATCCACGATTTCGTCGAAACAACCGCTATTGCATTATACAATTCGGGGGCATCAGCCATAAAGTTTCCTAAAGCTAGCTCAATTACAATATCACATTTGGGTTCCCCATAGCCTCACTAGTCAGTTCAAAAAGGAAATAATACGAGGAGCAGCAGCATTAAGAAGATTATCAAGTATTAAATTAGGATGAGAAACAAAGCTCAAAACGGCTCCTTGAATGGATACAATTGACCCCAATGCTAATATTAGTGATATTCCTTTTATAAGCTATACAAGCTTTGATTGAACTTGAAAAAGTGATGGATTCTTTAGGTGACCGAAAATCTTTGTCTATATTTAAATACATAGCCAAACAGCCCTCTGATACGTCGACCCTGCGTAGTCAGCTTAACCTATCGAGAAAGCAGTACTATACTAGGCTTTCTGAGATGGTTGAAGTTGGACTGATTAGAAAGTATCACAGTAATTATACTCTGACATCATTTGGGAAAATGGTGTATGATGCCTTAGAAATCATTGAACTTGGCCTCACTAATTTTTGGAAATTAAAGGCCTTAGATAGTCTTGAATTCGCAAAGACCACACGTGTTCCGCATGAAGAAAGAGAAAGGATCCTTGAATCTCTCATTGACAATATGAAGATTAAAGAGATACTTTTGGCCCACTAATCCATTCTTTGTTTCCTAATAGTAGCTTCTAAATACCTTTACTGATGGCATTACGTTCGATGAGTCACGCTCTTCACACCTCGAGTTTTGGTCACATAAGTCAGCTATCTAGTTTTAACAGAAAAGGAGTTAAGTGGCATTATTCACAATCAATGTAGGGTGATCCGATCCTCATTAACAACCCCATCTGAGATTAATAAAAAATAAAAAATAAAAGAATATATATAGCAATATTTAGTATATATATCAATAACTCTTCTGATTCTAAATACTTGCCTTGAAAGTAATGACTGCTAGTGTTTTATAAAGTATTTTGTAATAATTAGGATATATATATTTATAACACTTAAACTGTTAACGATATAGTATG
>JAATVS010000682.1 GCA_014523695.1 Nitrososphaerales archaeon TH5895 | reverse complement strand
ACGCTTTTATCAAGTCAAGTTAGATTCGTTAGCTCCCGCCTACAATGGGAACGTTTTTTAGTAGATTTTTGATCAATCAGGATATTTGGAGAACGACTGTGATCTCTTAATTTCTGGTGCTTTAGGAGTCGTAATACCAAAGGTGGGGGTACTCCAATTGGATATCCTTGTCGAAGACGGGAAGATTAAAGAGTTAAGAAAGGATTCTACTAATGTAATCGCCTCTAAGAGGATTGATGCTTCTGGAAGATATGTAATACCCGGGGTAATTGATCCACATTCCCATTATGGGGTATTTACCCCTATCGAACAAGCAGCAAGAACTGAATCAAAGTCAGCAGCAATTGGTGGAATTACTTCTGTTATTCGAATGCTCAGACTGGATGGTAGCTACCGTAAATTGACTGACCAATTTCAGATGAGTGCTGGAAATCATTATATCGATTATTCGATTCATGCTTCAATCCTTACCGATGAACAGGTAAAAGATATTCCATTTTTAATCAATAATATGAACATACGCTCGTTTAAAGTATACATGAATCTAGGAAATGGATACAATCGCATTCTTATGGATCTAGACCCGGGGAATTTAGAATTGAATGAGTGCGAGGTAAACATGAATGACAATTTAATTGAAAATATTTTGAGGAGTTGTTCGGTTGAAAACTCTACTGTAGTTGTACACGCTGAAGACCCAACTATCTGCGCAGATAATACATCAAAGCAAAAGCAACTCAATCAGTCAAATCTTAAAGAATCAAACCTCCAGAAATGGTCGGACAGCAGACCACCCATATCAGAATCCGCAAGTATTTCTAAAATTGCAAACCTTGGAAGAAAATATAATTCTAGGTTATATTTTGCACATATAGGTTCTACAATTGCACTTGATGCAATTATCAGAGAGAAAGAGAGAGGTAATTTCGTCACCTATGTGGAAACATGTCCACATTATCTAACACATACTACTGAATTTAGTAGCGTAAAAGGTAAGGTCGTGCCTCCACTTCGCTCAAAATTAGACCTGCAAAGCATGTGGTACGGATTGAGAAACGGAATAATTGATACTGTGGGAACCGATCACGTTGCAAACACTCTTTCATTGAAGCTAGGCAAGAGAGACTTGTGGACTGCGCTCTCGGGATTTCCGGGTATGGGAACGATGCTTCCAGTTCTATTAAGCGAGGGTGTTAACAAAGATAGAATAACTCTTGAAAGGCTGGTAGAGATCACTTCCTATAATACTGCCAGAGCATTTGATATGTATCCATCGAAAGGAACCATTATGAATGGTTCTGACGCTGATCTTACAGTTATCGATCTTGAAATGCAAAAAACCGTAACCCCAGATTTATTATTGTCAAGTTCAGACTACACTATATATGATGGATGGAAACTAACTGGTTGGCCAGTTACGACAATTGTAAGAGGCACGATTGTTGTGAATGACGGCCTTGTAGATGAAAAAACTTTAGGCCATGGTAAATTAATACCTAGAACCTATTCTGGTAGGAGCAAAAGCGAGAAATATGCGCCTTGATATTGCAAGTATGAACTTAAAAAACGGTATGCGGGTTATGGCACGAAGCACGTCTCTAATATCCATCTCTTCTCCAAGTTAAACTCGATATTTGTGAGGTCAGCAACTCATCACGTTAAGTTTTACGAAGGACTTGGAGCAATAACGCACTCTACTAACAAGTCATGATTTAATCTAATTCTTGTATGTTTCCTAAATACTATCAATATATTATCCAAAAAGTTTTTTTACTACAAATAGGGGCGAGGGTAAACGTTACCACCGCAATAACCGATAAATTTTAGAGTGGACTAGGTAGGGGGGGTATCTAGGGGACGAAAATCAGATAGAGAAAAATGGATCTATTGATTGGACCTGATACTTGTAGTGTAAACCACACACTAAACTTTCAAATCGGTTATGGGGATATCACATATTGCCCATCTTTGCGAAACGCAATAATATTAAATAGGCCTTCAGAGGAGGCCTTGTAATATCTATCGGCTCGTCTCGTAAAGATTCCAACTTCAACAATACCTGGTATACATGTCAATTCCTTTTCCAATGCTTCAGGATCATTAATGGAAGTAAACGATGCATCAAAGATGATGTTTCCATTGTCGGTAAAGTAGGGATAACCTGTCGCTGATTGTCGCAGCTCAATTTGGGCGCCAAGCCCGATCAGGTTTCGATAAACCGTTGTCCTTGCAAAGGGACTAACCTCAATT
>JAATVS010000118.1 GCA_014523695.1 Nitrososphaerales archaeon TH5895 | reverse complement strand
TGACAGACGAGAGATATGCCGAAGATATAAAAACGGTTGAAAAAGATCTGAACCACTTGAAGACTATCATCGAAGAGTGTTAGAACAAAACTGGTAGTAGTTACATCACGATGACAGCGATGTCAAAAGGTGAACTTAGTAGTTTTCTAAATCGGGGAACTTTTATGGCAAAACTACCCATAGTTAAGGAAGACGGCAGTCCTCATGTAGTTCCCCTATGGTTTGTCCTTGATGCAGAAGATAATATTATTTTTGGAACAGCGACCAATTCCGTAAAGGGGAAAAATATTTCTTGTGATCCTAGAGTAAGTAAGTATTTGCGTAGGCCACCAAGAATATCTATATTCATTTGTTACAATATTTGATGAAGCCGAGAGTTTCAGATGCTATCGAGAGAGTCCAGGTATAGAAGATAAGAACTTACTGAATGAACCCAGTGACTTGCCGCATTGGATGAGAAAAAATAAGCCGAATGATTTTAGTCGATCTGTTGTTAGAAATCCCTTCATGGATTTTTGGTATCCCTAACAATTCTATTCATGATCATAGCTACCTTTGTTATACCTCACCTAAGTCGAGATGCTAAATTCGGGGACGACGATACCAAAAAGTATGCGAAACTGATACCCAACAAGGTTTCAAATATTCGTTCGTTGAAGTGATATTCAATGTTAGCTGTCGTTACGTCACCGTACAGCAGCACCCAAAAAAATATTTAGCTGTTGCATCAATTGTAATTATCTGGTCTTAGAAGTGATCATTCTACTGGAAAAAGAATACATCAATAAGAATTCAATGTGTACTAATATCAAACTCCATTTGAAAGGGTTTGTATTAAGGAATCAAAATTTGTAACATTCTGATCTCTCTTATATGCTCTTAGTTTCTCTATAATGTTGTCTTTGGACAAAAGATTTAGCATATTATTTATATAATGTGATATCATTCCACTTATAAGTAGTGATTGACTTGCAGAAGTTACATTATTAGATTTCTTCTTATTTAAGCTCGTACTCTCAAAATCTATAATGCTAACGCGATCTGAACACGAAACAATTATGTGATAATTCAAATTACTTAATTCTCCATGATTAATATTTGCCATATCCAAAATAAAGCATTGTTTTAGTATATTAGTAACAATATTTAGCACTCTGTACTTGTTAAGATATTGTTGTCGAATCCAATCAATAATACTTAAACCATCAATAAGTTCCATGATAATTAGATTTTCTGAGAATTTAATTAACTTAGGACCTATGCCTATTGTATTTACTATTTGATGCACTGAAGCTTCTCTTAACATTGTCTTCCTATTTGCATCCATTCTTCTTATCTTCAAAGCATATGTTTTATTGTCAATCCTCACTTTAAGTACTATACTGACTGAACCTTTGCCCAAGATTGATACTTTACCAATCTGAGTATTTCCTTCAAATATGATATCAGTTATTCCCAGATCTTGCATCTCATCAATGCGTTTGATGAATTCACTCGTACTCAGATTGGGATAAGAAATGATCTTGGCAAGATTAGATAAATTCGGATCATTTTTATCAGAAAAATATCTTTTCAATTGTAGTGAGTTCATTAATTGCGGTCTTCACCAAATATGTAAATTTAGTTTCATTTGCAGTATAAATTTGTGTTTTATCCCCGAGATCCGGTACAAGGCCCTTAGTGATACCTATACTATCAATTCGTTCATCTAAAAGAAGTCTAACATATTCTCTTGCATCAGTAACCTTTCTTGCTACTAAGGTGGTTATTCGCATCTCATTATCAATCCACATTAATCGTGCAACGTTATTATTCTTTGAAATGAATTTACCAGAATCATATTTCCTTAAAACCTTCGGACCAGTTTTTACCATATATGACGGTAGAGTTATTGATTCTAACAAAAATATGAAAGCTGCTTCTGTCCTCTCGTCTGTAGTACATATACTTCTTATAACATCAAACCCCCCAAGTGTCAATTGCTTGGAAATAGCATTCATACTCTTTTTAAGTTGACCCCAAATCACATCTGGGCTGCGTTCTCTGTAATTAAAACTTACTACTAATATATTTGGATATATCTCTGAAAAAATATTGGCAGTTCCTCCACTCTCTTGACGTATGAAGAATTCTATCGATGGTTTCTTTAAAAATGTTCTTGCTGCTAATACAAATTTGCCAAAGTTCTCTACCGAGATTGCTGTTCCTAAGTTTCTCTTAGGATCAATTGGATCCAATATAATTACAGAATGTTTAAATGTTTTCTTTGCAGCCTCTTCGTCTACTGGATCCGTCGAGATTATGACTTTTTCCTCTTGTACATGAGATAATGCTTCTAAAGTAGATTGAAATGAACCGTACTTAAGAATTAATACTTCTGTGACATATCCACTAAAACCATTTTTAGCAATTTCAGCCCCATATATTCCCAAGGATTTTAGAAACTTCTTTAATAGCCTAACCTGATCCCTTTTTTCCTCATCCAACTTCTTTGTAACATACTCTGTATGAAATGGTGATCTATCAGCTGCACTTATCCAATTCCACTTTTCAACATCGTAACAAGGGACTATATTTACTCTTATTCCTTCTACAAATGCCTCAACGTACGGATGATCAGAATATCTCAGATACGGTTGATATTGTTTTAGTGATTCCAATCCTATTTGCTTGCCAAGTAGTTCAAATTCTTCTTCTTTCAAAGAACTGTTCATTTTGACGAATATATCAATATCTACATCACCTTTAAGCCAGGTTCCTTTTGCATAGGATCCTCCTAAGACTACATCCTTAATTTTTGTAGAGGATGCATGTTTGATTATACTTTCCTTGACTTCCTTTGCAACAGAAGATACTTTTTTTACCTCTCCTTGCATAGGTTTAGATAGTTCTAATGCTTTTAGGAGAACTGAGTTCAATTGGCTCATTTTGCATAAACTGTAAGCATATTTGAATAAATCGGACCTTGCGATGTAAGATCACTTTTTTTCAGATGAAACCTATCCATAGTGTCAGCGCCAAAGATCCTGTTTTCCATCAAATTAGATAAACTATCAAAATCTATTCTTACTTGCTTTTTCAGACGGAATAATGTTAAATGAGGTGCAAAGATCTGGTCCGTTCTAAGTCCTTCCAGATCCAATTTTGATAAGATAGTACGACTAAGATTCATCATCTTCTTTTTTCCATCATCGTCAATCCCAATCCATACAATTCTAGGTAAGTTCTTGTTAGGAAATGCCCCGATGGTGTTGTACAATATCTTAAACGATTCAAATTCGACTCTCAATAGTTTTTCTGTAATATTTTTTATAATATCCTTATGTATTTCACCCAAAAATAGAATTGTGAAATGAAATTTGTCTTTTTCTATCGGCTTAACCACATTTAAATCCCATCTAATGCTAGATGTTATTTCTTTTTGTAGATGCTCTAGAGCAGTTATATTTGATGCATCCATAGCAATAAATGTTCGTACAGTATCATGCAATCGCGTATACTATCAGACGATCTGTAACTTTATAATATTCTTTCTCTACTGTACAGATGAAATATTCCTAGCTATATTCTGATGATGCTGGCATGGGAAATGTACCATCTCAAGAATAGTTAATCAACAGGAGAAGAGAAAAGGGTAAATCTTACTTGCTCATAATTTAAGAAAGAAATGGGTTTAGATCTTAAACTGCTTGTATCACCCAGACCTATTTTTACAACGGAGTTATCAAGTAGAGTAATAGCTGTGGATGCCTATAATACCATTTACCAGTTTCTCTCTACAATTAGGGGTCAGACTGGAGAATTACTTACTAATAATGAAGGAAATATAACCAGTCATTTGAGTGGTTTATTTTATCGTAACATAAATTTGTTAGCTGAAAATCTAAAATTGATATACGTTTTTGATGGTAAGCCTCATCATTTAAAATCAAAAGAAATCGAGAGAAGAAAACGTATTAAGCAAGAAGCTGTCGAAAAATATCAGGAAGCGATAACACAAGGAAGATTTGAAGACGCAAGGAAATTTGGTCAAGCCACTTCCGTTTTGACACAGACCATGGTAGAAGAATCAAAAAGACTCCTCGCTCTTTTAGGAATACCTGTGGTTCAGGCCCAATCAGAAGGAGAGGCAGCAGCAGCTTATTTGACTAAATCTGATAACGCTTTTTGTGCAGCTAGTCAAGATTATGATTCGATATTATTTGGAGCGAAGAGACTAGTACGCAATCTCACTATAAGTGGTAAGAGAAAAGTACCTAATAGAAATCTATATCTGGATATTCAGCCGGAAATTATTAAACATATAGACGTACTTGATAAAATAGGATTGACTCATGAACAGTTGGTAGATATTGGAATTTTAATAGGTACTGATTTTAATCCTGAAGGTGTAGCTGGAATAGGTCCCAAGACTGCTTTAAAACTAATTAGAGAAAATGGCAAATTAGAAAATATTGATAAAATAAAAGATAAAATAGTACAGATTCCTTATCAAGATATCCGCGACATATTTCTAAATCCCGATGTTCCAAAGATCAATAATATTAAATATGCTGATGTCGACTACGGTAGTATAGTTGATTTTCTTTGCGGAGAAAAAGACTTCTCTAGAGAACGTGTGACTGGAGCTTTAGACAGACTAAAGAAATCAATATCAAGTCGCAATCAATCTCTAGAAAATTGGTTTTAAAAACCGTCTACACATAGCAAAAATGAGCATTATATTAGTGATACTTATTGACTATGAATAGATTGCTCTGTCGCTGCACGGATATTTGATGTTGTTAGGTATTAGCACGATAATTATGAATGTATTCTTTTTCCAGTAGAATGATCACTTCTAAGATCAGATAATTACAATTGATACAACAGCTAAATATTTTAATTAAATACATACTAATGTAATTATCAGTAATAATAGAAGGTTCA
>JAATVS010000681.1 GCA_014523695.1 Nitrososphaerales archaeon TH5895 | reverse complement strand
TAGAATTGTGGCACATGATACACCTCCAACACCACATGAGACAGTTTTGGTAATGCAGGGAGGCGGTTCCTTGGGGGCCTATGAATGTGGTGTTTATAAGACTCTGAAAAGACATGAGCTGGAATTTGACATAGTGGCTGGTACATCTATTGGCGCCATAAATGCGGCCATAATTGCAGGAAATAATTCTGAAACATCGGCAAAAATCCTTGAGCAATTTTGGTTATCTTTAGCCGAACGCATAACTCCTTCTTTTCTTGAAGATAATATTAGGGCTATTTTCTCCTCTTTCATTGTATCCTTATATGGAAATAAGAATATGTTTGAACCTGTCTGGTTTTATCCTGCTTCCTTGCTCAAATATTATTCTATTTTCTCTAGTTATACAAGAATACCTCCTCATCTGTATGATGTTGAACCCTTGGAGGACACTCTAACTAAATTCGTCGATTTCCAGAGAATAAACAAATTGAACAAGAAGGGCATCGCAAGTATGTCCGTCCCCAAGAAGGAAAGTAAGGGAGCCTCTCCTAGACTAATAATGACCTGCACAGATATCCAGAGAGGTGAATCAGTTACTTTCGATAGTGATAATATGGAAATAGATGCCGGCCATGTTATTGCTTGTACGGGATTTCCATTCTACGGTTTACCTTGGACAAAAAAGGATGGCCTTTTTTTATGGGATGGAAGCTTGCTAAGTAATACTCCATTGAGAGAAGTAATAGACGCATCACCAAAAAATCATAAACGAGTCTACATTGTGAATCTATTTCCAAAAACTCAGAAGGAACTTCCGACTAATATGTTTGATATCTGGCAGATATTATACATACAGATAAGACCGATCATAATATCCATATGTCAAAGATAATATCAAGATACCTAACGCTCTTGAGACAGATGCATGATCTTCTAAATAATGCCCATATCGATGATACTATGAAAGATACCTTTATTAAAATAGAAGAGGATTATCATAAATTAGCCACTGATAGAGGGGCAATAATAGAAGAGATAACAAAGATTGAAAGAGCCGAAGATGTTCGATACATTTTTGAAGATGCTGATTTTTCGCTTGCTACGATTAAGAAACTAATAAAGCAAGGTGAAGATGATGCCGAACAGGTGTTTAAACGAGAAGAATAGGGATATCAACCAGATGTCGAATACATGAAATTCGATAGAACCATTTTTTTGAAGTCAAGTTATCGAAATTTGACGTCGTAACTAGATCACCTTAACGGTAGCAAGCTTAATACTAATAAATCAACAACTTTCACGTGATATAGATTAGCTTTAGTACTATGTCATTCAGTTCATGGTTTGATTTATGCATACGACGACAAGTATATCGAACAAACCAGCTACAAAACTGCGACGAGGTATTCGATGTATATCCATAATTCGGTCATAATATGTAGTTCATGATTTTCCCTTATCAGCATCAGGAAATTATTACCAAAGATATTGATCCCCCTATCCCTATCTAATTTGCGGTTAAAACGAAAAAAATGGCCATCTTCATGAAGGGAGGCTTCAGGTAAGAGCGTTGCAATGATCGCTAGTCAATGCTGATGACACTTTCCAATGATATTCCCCGCCGTTGATTCTAATACTGGGAGTAACTGTTAAGAAACACTATAAGAAAAGGATACTATCAAGGGATACTATTCCCCAACGGTAGCCAACCATAGTGCTAAACACGTTTGAAGATTCCAATAGGGAGAACTTCTGTTCAGAAGAGAGCTTGTCAAACCGGTACAATGTTCATTGTTGGATGGTTGGAAGTAAATCTCGCCAATTCTTCCGACTTGAATCACTAACGAGTCGATATCTTTTCCAACAAGGTAACTGGAATAACAAATGTCACTCTTCAAAAGATTAATAAAGCCATATTTTCCTATTTAAAGTGTATTTGGTAACAGAATCCCAGGTTTTGAGTTGTATTTCAGACGATAAGTGTAGAGAGATGTTAGCGCTAATTAGGGAGGGCCAATCTTTTTCAATATCTAGTCTACAATTAACACGAAAACAGTTCTATTCTAGACTTCACGCATTGTTAATTTATAATCTTGTGAGCAAGGCAAACGGTAGGTATCGCTTGACCTCCTTCGGGAAGGTGGTTTTTGACTGGCACCTTGTATTGATGCATGCTATATCAGATGAGTACTGGAAGCTAAAGGCACTAGATGTTCTCGATTCTTCAGGCATACCGGCCTCAGAACGCACCAAGATCATGGATGCTCTGGTAAAAGATGAAAAGGTAAAACAATTTATCAAAGCATAACAAAGCCCTTTCTTTTTGCGAAGGCAAAGTCATTAGTACATAGATTATTAGATATCTCCTTTTTTGGTCGGGGGAATGTGAATTTTTAATAAAAGAAAGCGTAAGTGTCATTGTCCATCATCATCATCGTTATTCAAAGGTGGTTACAGCACACGCTCAGAAAACAAGCAGACAAATATTGAACGAAAGCCTATTTAACCTTGACGTACAATGGAGAGTGACGTAAGGGGAATGGGTGCAAGAAGATTAAAGTCTGAAAGAACGATGGTCAAACCCAAGTCGGTGCCAAGCACCTACCAGATATTTGCAGGATTATCTGATCCTCTCATGGCGAGAATGTTAAAAATTGCATATTCTGGAGTAAAAGATGACTTTTCTAATGTCGCTGGCAAATTGAATAAGAGGCAATACGTGACCCGCCTCAAACACCTCAAAGACTTGGGCCTAGTAGAAAAAAAAGAAGACAACATGTACAGGACGACAACTCTTGGGTCCCTTGTATACAATAGCAATTTTAGAACTCTGGAAAAGATCCTTGGCAGTTTTTGGCATCTGCACGCAGTTGACGTCCTCAAAGGTCGAAATGATTTGCCGGGTACTGAGAAGGACCTATTAATAAAGGAGCTTCTAGAGGTATCAGAGCTGAACCAGATAACTAATGACACACATTTGTCTAGTTTTACTATTGTAAGGAATTTTGAAAGATTGATTATTGAAGTACTACGTGTATTAGACAATGCAAAGAAAGAGATCTACTTTGCATCGCGATATCACGACCCACACGTTTCAAGCCTTGTGATCAAGAAGTTTGCCAGCGGTGTCAGGATACACATCATAGATGGAAATCCTGCACAGACCTCTCTTGATTCTAGAATCAATGCTATACTCAGGACGGCGCCTGATAAAGAGACTTATCGACAGGTATTAAATATGATCCGATCTCCTAGATTTGAGCTATTTAGACTGGAAAATCTTCCTACCAGTTTTATCGTCGTCGATGACAGACAAGTTGTGTATGAGACTGTAAGTTATGTTAATCCGCATGACTTTACGATAGGAATAGCTAACTATGACGATAGTTCTCTTGCTGAAAAATACATCACATATTTCCATCTGCTGAAACAGGATGCAGGGTCTCCACTATTTTTGGAAGAAACTGCTCGGGCGTCGTAACGGTAACACGTTAACTTATCGATATCAGTGACAGCAACGCGTAATTGGTTGACAGCACCTGCCAAGAAAATGATCTAATTTCATATTACGTGCGAGATAATCATTGTTTCACCTTCTATCATTGTATTATTGATCCATTCTCTTCTTCACCATAACAGCAGGCAGCCGACAACTAGCGATAGCTGCAATAGCAAATGAAGTGGCATTGATTTTTTACTTACCGATTCCCTTATGTAGTTTTGGTCTTCAATTCGCTTCGACACATTCAATAAGTGAAAGACAACCAGGAGACATGTTCCTGAGATGATCAAAGGAAGGGCTATTGAGAATGCACCGATTTTGTCATTGAAGATGATAGCGTCGCTCTCAGATGAGGAAAGTGAGGTTACATAAAGCGTCCATGAAGAAATTGCAATGCCTAAAGTTATCAGCATAGATAGTCTCACAGTATTTTCCTTTCCAAGTACTATCGGGATTGTCCTTCTACCTGCCTGCTTATCTCCTTTAATATCCCCCAAATCGTTTAATGGAGATGTAACAAAGACCATCATTGCAAGCACAAGGCCCGAAAACATAGGATACAAGAATTGACCTCCCGTTTGAACATTCATCCAGTCAAACATGGTACTAATATCGGTTCCAACTTTATCATTCAAGTACATGCTTGCCCCAAGCAACAATGAACAGGCCATAGCAATCCCAATAGCGCAGGTTTTTATGATGAACTTGTCTTTGAGTGAAATCTTTGGGAGCGAGTACAGAACACCAATCAATGCTATTGTCAACGCTAGTATAGTACCCAATAGGTTGTCTGCAAGAATAGGAACAGAGAGCCCAATTCCATTCATCAATACGACAAATACTAATGCTTGTCTCTTTGAGACTTTTCCAGAAGGTATTGGACGTTTTGTTTTTCCATTGATGCGATCAAGGTCCGCATCAAATAAGTCATTAAGCACATACATACCTGTGATGATCAGAAGCGTAGACATTGGAAGGACC
>JAATVS010000117.1 GCA_014523695.1 Nitrososphaerales archaeon TH5895 | reverse complement strand
TTTTGAATATCCAAAACATGATTTTTGATCTGCCTTGTAGTTTCTGTATCATTAGAGTCTAAAGCAGTTATCATGATCTCTCCACCAGTAGGAGTAGACGTGAAATCATGTGCAATTTTATTCTGATTAAAGCCCATTGCAATGTCTCCTCTTTCCATCATTGACATTGTGGTCGAAGGAGAAGAAGGTAAAGACTGATTAACACCAAGAATATCAGTTGCTACTTCTCCGTACTCGTAGATGATGCTATTTACTATCCAAATTATGACGAATAAAGTGAAATAAAAAGTCAATAATGCAGTAGTCTTGGATGTAAAACGATTCAATATGATACGATGGCGTTGATGTGTACTTCATATTTAATGCTTTAAGTTAAAACTTATTAATGGAGGGCAGGATCCCCCGCGATCTTTAAATCGATGGAAAATTTAGCTTCGGCGGATCGGCCTATTATGATATGTGAGCGGCCAGAAAATTGTAACATATTGCAGAGTAAGCTTGGTTCAGTCATTAAATCGTTGAAGAAGAATTTATTTTTAGAGCTAGCTGCACTTATGACTCTGCGTAATAAAGTATACAAAGCTTAAAGAAATAGACCGAATGTACATTCTAACCTAAATTGTGAAAACTTGTTATCATTTATATGACAATATGACTGTAATGCAATATGACAACCAGAATTCGGACACGCCACACTAGCGACAAGCTGATATCAATAAGTGTCATTTCGTTGTTATTATTGTTCTTGGTTGTATACTCGTTTACACTTACGGCGGATCTGAGTCATATAATTGACGCTGCATCTGAAATTCGAATTGATCAAGCGATGCAGACAAATACCACCAGTGGAAATAGTCTTGACGTAAGGATAGAACCGTTTTTAACGTACATAGACACAAGTCCACCATTAGTCAAATTTGACATATCTTTTTTCAAACCTAACACATCTTCATTACAGCAACATGTTGATTTCGACCTTTTAATATTGAAAGATAACAAAGCTGTCTTTAGAGCTACAAATCAAACAGGTCAGCCTACTGTTCCATTGCATGCGACAGATGGATACATGTCGATACCAGTTATTAACTATAAATTTGTTGAAAAGGGTAAGTATTCAATCAAAATTCCTGTCTATGGGATTCTGTTTAATCCCATTAGACCAGAAACTGCGGAATTTTCAATCAATATGAAATAATATTAATTAAGTAATGTACCGTATACATTTACAAAATACTTTGATGATTTATTCAGGTTGCGTGGTACAAATATCAGCTCATCGGGAAGTGAACCTATTTAACCAAACTTGAAGTTAAATGTAATAACATGTCACGCAGTACACAATTATTATTATTGCTTTATTCCAGTCTATTTGCTGCCCTTCTAGCTGCCTCGTACAATATTATGGCATCAATATCATCATCATCATCATTATTTGAAGTCTTAGCAGAGGAAGAAAATGGATTGATTAACACAGACATTAGGAATATTACCTTGATTGCAGATGATCATGCCATAATCAAGGTTTCGCCAGACAATCTATTACATCCTGGCGGTATAGAATACAAAATGATGACATTCAATGGGACAGTCCCAGGACCATTACTTAAGTTCAAAGAAGGCGAATCGGTGCGTATTACCATGATCAACGATGGGGACTTGGTGCACAGTCTCAACTTGCACGGAATAACCGGTCCTAGCCAAGCTTTGTCAGGTCCGCTTAACCCCGGTGAAAACAAAACATGGATATTGAAAGTTAGTTCAAAAGCTCCCAGTATTTTCATGTACCATTGTGATGGAGACAACCTCAATGGTGTATGGGAACACGTAGCAAGCGGTATGTACGGTAGTATAACTGTTGGTTCGCCTACCTACGATCAGAAGCATCCAGTTGCCAAAGAGTTCTATATCGCCTTTAGTGAAGTCTACAATACTGCTGATAAAGGACTTTTTAAAGGTACGAATGGTACTATCGGATCATTTGATCTAGGAAAATTCGTTGAGGCAGGGCCAGACCTTATATTGACTAATGGCATGGCATATAAGCACATCCCCTGGATCGGAACGGTTAGCAGAATTCCTCTGAACAGTGATGCGGAAATATTTGACGTGAAACCTGGTGAACCTACTAGATGGTATATCATAAATGCAGGTCCTAGAAAATCACTAGAATTTAACTTTGCAGCAGCTATGATAGATGTATTATATCCTCTACCTCTGTTGAACCAACATATAGTTGAAAACTCACGTTATGATCGCTCTTCAATTTCCGCAAATAGCACAAGCGATAGTGATGAATCATCTGGCTTGAGATATCTCATATCTATCCCACCTGGTTCAGGAACCATAATCGAAGCAATTTTCCCTGAACAAGGCTTCTATTTCGGAAACGATCATGACTTGGCAAGCATTCTTTACGGCTCTGGATTTGTGGTGTCAGCAGTGGATAACATCATCTCTTAACAAATGAGATCATTGCAATGCTAATATTAAACTCTCTATTGAACTTGAGGAATCATATATCCCTACAGGAGGATACAGTCGCGAGAATAGCTTTGAAGACGTAATCCCTGTGCACAATATGCCGCAGATCCGACCCACCAAGAAACTAAGGAAAATCAAAATTCTAGACTTTCCTTACCTGAATATAGATCCGATTGGCTACATAACTCATTTGGTTCTCATAATGAGTTTGTCTTTCCTCCCACTTTTACTAGCATTTCCCTTATCATAAACTAAACACCCCGGTTTCAATTGCGCTAAATTGGATCAATTGGTAACAAGATAATAGCCCACCCCCTTATCTTCTGAAATAAGCTGCAGACGGTCAGCTTTCAGAAGTCATGTTAGCCAAAAGAATATCCAATTCTTGATCAGCCGATTGGCAGTGATCCAACGCGTCCTCAGTGTTTTCCAAGCTGTAATTGTTTAATACATTCTTCTAGATGGAGATCTACAATTAGAACGGATGTACGATCTGCGCCAATGACTGAAAATATAAGTTGTGTGCCAGCTCCAACTATTATCACCGTAATGAACCCCGCAATCACTACAATCAGGTATGTGATGCTGCTCATCGTATAAGGGCATAAGGAAGTGACAGCCAAATAGGTTTTTCCCCTTATACAAGCAACTTCGTCCTGGGACTATTCATTAGGATACGATGATGTTGATATGTACTCGATACTTATGTTTTGAGCTTTAAGCGAATTGCAATACTTTTGGTAACATAATATGTGGACAGCACCTTTACGCCCAGTATTACCCTTTCCTTTTAAGACATGTCCATGTCAAGAGGTAGCCAAATTGAGATTGGTTGCAAATGTATTTGAAATTGTGAACCCGGAATCATGCCCAAGTCTGAAACATATGCAATTTCTGTACTTCTCAGCTGCCTCCTATAACTACTTTGAAAACTCCAGATGGTGGATTTGTGGCTTATGATCTTCAAGCATTGGCAAAGATAATAGATTTGAAATATAACGGTTCATCTAATATCATAGTTTTTGGTGCGGATCATTATAATCCTGATGGAGGTTCTATAACTATGAAAGTTCCTCAGATGTATGATGATCAAAAAATAAGTGTTCTTATGGACGGAAAACCAGCTAATACTGCAGAAATAAACGCAGATGGCAAGACAATAAAGATGGATATCTTTATCCCACCTGAGGAGCATCAGCTCCAGATATTGGGAGTAGCTCGTATGGCCACCTGATTATATATCAATCTGCATTTTAGACCCTAAGAAAGATATTTCCAAATTACAAGTGACTTAAATCTGAATAGTCTTTCTTGTATGACAAAGGCAAACCAAATCTTTTCTGTCTCGCTATTTTAGCATTGCATTTACCTTGATTTCATGCCTCATACTATACATTGCAGGACATCTTTCTTCGGCCAAACTAATTGTTTCTTGTAACCGCTGCTTGTCTGCATTTGGACTTGGTTTAATGTTTCAGTTTCCTGAGAAAATTGCAAAAATTGTAGAAACCTTTCTCCAGTTACGTGATATGAATTAATGTAATAGGCTCTCTCTTAATAATACGAATATGCAATTAAACATGTATTGTCCTAGTTCTCCGTACCAAGAACAGATCTAATGTAATCAGAACTATTACAGACACTAGTGCTAGTGTCATAGCTGGATATAGTGGGTGTGCTAAGGGGGTGGGATCAATACTCCCAGATACTCCGATCAGTGCTAGAATGTTATGAATTATTATTGTGGAATACACCTCTTGTCCCACAAAATAAAAAACACTTGTTAGTATGGCTGGTATCATAAGAAATATCACCATGTTCGGTTGGTTAAATGGAGGACTATGAGCAAAATGGTACACTCCGAATACTACAATTGATACTAAGCTTGCTATTATTACAGATAATATTGAAGTGGTTCTTACGTGTCCACGGATTTTCCGAATTGTATTATCGTCCTTTTTGTCCATCCCCCGTTGTGCTAGAGATTCGAAAACAGTTCCAACTACCATCCAACATACCACAACCTCTGCAATTGAGGTAGGCAAAGTTTGAGAAAATACGTTTACAATCACGACAGGATTAAGAGACACAGAAGCTTCGATGGAAAATAAGAGGAATCCAGCTATAGCAGCAACTCCTACTAGAATAAAAATACGTATAGGAGATTGAAATCCTAGCTGTTTTTGGGTTACAAAATTACTCCTCAAGAATAGTTTAAGCAGTATGAATCCGACAACCGTGCCTATCAGAATATTCGCAATGATAGTATATGCCACTCTGCCCAGGGGATCGTTGGTATGAAGCAGATTGATTCCACCTTCCAGGATATAAGTGGCAAATACCCAAACGATATAAACAGAAATAGAAAATATTATTAATTTTAACATCTTATTAGGAGTTTGTACAATATGCTATAAACTTTTGAGATGCTCTGATTAAAGCCTATATTCCCAAATACGAAGAAAAATGCATCATTTTTAGGATATTTGTACCTACAAGAATACTTCTCCTGCTAAATACGCTTTAGCTGCTTCAACAGGATTTATTGATAAACTTTATCTCAAATCAATCGACAATGACTATAATTTCTATTTAGTTACCCAGTCCGTTTCGATAGAAAGATATTCTATTTAGTAAATACCCTTACTGCAATTACTTGTACCATCTTCTATTAACATTTAAGAATATTAATTAGATGTTGCGGATACAATGATTCAAAATCTCGGATCATTCCATGTAGTCTAATATTATTATCGACAGCACGCAAATGCTATTGCATACAATAATCAATCGGTACTTAGTTGATGGCTTTTAATATCGGCTGTGCCTCTCTTATAGGTTATTGTAATCGTATCCCCCTCGTTATAAGGACATTCTGAGATACTTCTTGGCACAAGGTCAGACTTCAATCACACATGTTCCCGATTTATCCTTGATTATTATTCTTGCACTATCTTGTACATCACTTTCGAATGCTGTCATTATAGGAAAACCAAATAGGGCCTGAAGTCCAAAGAATACCCCGACAATGACACCTGCAATAAGAGGTATTACCTTTTTTCCAGAAGCAAATTCAAACGACAATTATATTGAAAGACGTACCTTTTCACAAATTTAATTTATTCTGAATAATAAAATATTGTTCATTCATGAATATTGAAAACGAAAACGCTACTCTCAAAATGGACACAAACTATTAAAGTGAAATAATGAGGTGATGAAATCAAATATTGAGAATTCTGCATATAGTCACACTATATATCTTACTCATAGATTTGAATTATTAGGTAAAATATCCTACTGATAATTCTCAGGGGTTCCGTTTGCACCCGGAACATATTATAACTTCCTTTATTATTCTGAGTATTTAATAGCTGCAGAGAATATGGATAGCTGAAGTATTCCAATAATGGGTTGTTTCAGCTGATCTGCAATCCAAATGCGGTTATGAAATTAGGATGTACCCTCGTATGAACGATCGTCATAATCTCCATCGGAGATGCTTTTCCTTTGATGCTATCAACTAGTTCTTGTAACGCGGCTGTTATATTATTAATCGCTTGATCTACACTCTTAGAATCTGCAGGTGCTTCTGATGGCTGTTGTGATTTTTTCTGAGGAGTTTTTGTTGCGTACGAATCCAGTATCCCAATTATTGTTGTACTTCCAATCATTCCCAGTGCGACAATTGTTATAAAGATAAAAACTAAAAGCTTGTTCATGA
>JAATVS010000680.1 GCA_014523695.1 Nitrososphaerales archaeon TH5895 | reverse complement strand
TGAGAATCCATTCATGTTAATTACTGTGTTTGGACCACCGACGATAATGCCATCTCCACTGCAGTTAAGATTTGCAGTTAGATTTACTACTCCGCTTACGACTTGTCCACATGCTGCGTTTGATGATGCTGTTTCTTGTTGCTGTTGTAGTTGTTGTGATTGTGGTTGTATTTGCTCTTGTTGCGTAGCGAAGTCACCACCACCAACAACGCCTCCAGTATTGGGATTACTAGTTCCCATGCTATCTGGTGTCATCTGTGATTGTAGTGGGAGGGTGTTAACAACATTATCTCCGTTGCTGTTACCGTTATCATCACCATTACCATTATCGTCATCGTTATGCTTAGGTTTAGTTGCATCAGCTGGTAATGTGTGCATTGTTGCTAAACTACCAACCGATACTACCAAAGCTGCCGCAATCAATACTGCTAGTATTGATCTTGTTGTATCCCTTTGATCCATTCTAGTAGCCTCCGATTCTGATCCTGTTATCTGTGGTTGGCGCAAGTGGTGGCACCAATTCAGACATCTTTTCGTAAATTTCCAGTAATTTCATCCCTTTTTCTGCTGTTCTGTATGTTTGTCTCCCACCATCAAATTCGATAAGTCCATTGTCCTGTAACATTGTGAGGTATTCTCGGAGTTGTGCAAATGATAGGAACGCTTTGTACATTATTTTTGTTTTGGTAGCTCCCCCTCCGTTTGCGGCATCAAGGATGAGCCCAACGATTTCAGTTCTACTTCTGTATTTCATAATAGATTCAAACAGAACTTGTAAACTAGATATTTATGTGAACCTTCTATTACTACTAAAATTTACATTAGTATGTATTTAGTTAAAATATCTAGGTATCACATCAAGTATAACTATGTGATCTTAGAAGTAATAATTTTACTAGAAGAATGACTTAAATATCCAGAAATTTTACTGTGTTTCTCAAATTCAATCCAAAGGGAACACTTCCGGTTGAGCGAGATGATTGGGATCAACCATACGGCGGTATTCTTCCGAACACAAGTGGCCTTCTGGAATATGATGAAATTTAAGACAAAGCAATATAAACTCTAACGAGCATCAAGATTCGATGGCTAAAAAAGATGAGCACCTACGTCGGATAGATATTACATTAGATGAAGATAGGTATCAAGAGATATTGGAAATCTGCAACAATTACAAAGCTAAGCAAGGTATGGAAATTACTCCGAAAGAATACATATTGATGCTTATAGATTCCGCTATTGGGAATGAAACTAAGTAACCAAATATGTTTAGTTTGTTACCTTTTACTTTGATAGTAATTAAGATATGCTTTCAGTGTAAATCCGAAGCCAGGCACGAACAGGCTGGGACTTGAGTTAAAAAACTCTACCACTTTATCTAGAGACAAGAAATAAACATTTGATATTTCATATGGATTTATTGAAAGATGTTCGATCGTACTATCATCTAGCGTGCATTCATATATTGTAACAAATGCATTTTTCCTCCAGGAATTGCTAACAATACTGCCCGCGAAGCCATAGTTATAATCTTCATCCTTTGCATCTATATTCATTTTGCATACCTGTGTTAATCGACTTCCCCTAGAAGCATCATGCTCATCGAGAATGAGCCCAAGCTCCTCATTAATTCTTCTCAGAGCAGCATCGATGTACTTTTCTTCATATGCTACTTGAGCACTAACTGATTCAGAAAAAAGACCGGCATGTCTATTCTTGTTGAATGCTCTCTTTTGTAACAAAAGTCTGGACTGAGTATCCAGGATAAAAATTGAGGCAAACCTATGTAGCAAACCTTGATAGTATATTTTTTTAGCTACCGCTGATCCTATAATATTATCTTGTTCATTAACGATAGCCAATTGTTGGTTGTCATTGTTAAAGGATTCATAGAACATAGTGGTGTATCTTCTGGTTAAGAGATTAGCGGATTTCATTATTACACATTAATGATCTATCATCTAGATAAATTAGAGTAAGGATTTTATAGTATAAACGAATAGACGATACTTCCATAAGGGATTCCTATACTAATAATGTTATATAAATATTGTCTGCGTAGTAGTAATAGTTCTTACTTATGAGATGGATTTGCATTTAGTGTAACAGCATAATGGGTTATACCAACTTTACAGAGTTCATAAAGCAAAGCGACAATGACAATAACAGCAATCAGGAAGCGATAGTAGAATGCCACGCTTGGCGTCAACTGGCAGAAGACTAAAGCCAGCTGCCTTGAAGTAATAGTCTAAAGTATAGAATGTGCAATATGATTAAATCACTGTGAGGCACATCTGATCAGCATGACCTTTTGCAAAGGTATGTGCAACAGACTATACGACAAGGTAAGTTCCCCTCATTCAAATTATAAGTATGGGCTAATGTGCAAACCATGCCAGATCAGAGTAAAGACTAGCGATAGAATATGTCGCTGCTGCCACACCAGATTTAGGGTGGGGAGCAGGTGAATTCCTCATTAGCATTAGTGCATGAACTGTAGAGAGACGTATACGACATTTATTTTCTCCTTCACTTAATGACTAGCTCTAGTGTCATATCTTCTTGACCAAACTAAGACTAAGGAAATGATATCAAGCACTATTTGCCGTAGGGCCGGAGTCGGCTGCTGTTGGTTCATCGTCTCCTTTGAAATAAACACTGATCAAGCTATCCGACAAGGTGCAGTAAAGATCACCTCATCATAACTATCGTATATTTACGTTAAGTGGTACAAAGGGTACAGAGGTCATCAAACTAAATCGCAAATTCGTGATAAAGTCATTCTGCATGCTAGGAAGGATAGAACGACTTGACGGCGTCGTATCGCACCACCCAATCTGGCAAAGGGTCTCCTCTAAG
>JAATVS010000116.1 GCA_014523695.1 Nitrososphaerales archaeon TH5895 | reverse complement strand
TGAACCCGAGCATAGTCATCAGCCTGACGGTTAGCCACATTGCTATACCGAGATGAATTATCTTTGTAGTTCTCGCTTAATGCGATCAACTAGATCAGGATTTGAGACTGGCTTTTGAATGAAAGAGGAAGGCACTAAATCAGGAAACATCTCTCTAAGCGCCTCATAATACACTTCAAATGCAGTGATGAAGATTACCCTGACCCTCTTATCCCTTTCGTGAATCGCCTCATAAAGCTCAAAACCTGTCATCCCGGGCATGCGGATATCGAGAAGCAACAGATCATAGAAATCAGCTTTAAAATTCTCCAATGCAACATCAGGAGATGTAAATGAATCGACTGTGAACGACCCTGAGGCTTCTAAGGCAGCTCTTATGGAGAATACTACGTCAGCGTCGTCATCAACTAAAAATATCCTAGTAATGTCCGATGCAGAGATATTGCCACTACTCTTGGATGATTGGTTTGTCGTAATATTAGAACTTGATGACATTCTTATATAAAGTGTAAATCAATTCAACTCAATTATTTTGCTTCAGTCTATTGATTGGTTGGCTTCAGAGAACGCGTACAGATACTGAATGAGCCCTCCTAATATAATTCCTGCATTACTCGATTTACCAAGTAATCATTTGAGGCTGGTTTCTTGATAAAACAGCCCAAGCTTTTAGTGGTATGACGAATCTCTGTGATGGGCTTCGTAATTTATCTCGCCAGACGTCATGAAACAAACCTTGATGTTAAGATCAAGTTTTATTATTTTTTCAACTAGTTCATAGCCGCTTACGCTAGGCATGTTGATATCAACAAGCAACAGATCATAGTAATATGGTTTGAATCCTAAGAGTGCTCTTATTGGGTCAATGAACGTGGTCACCTGAATAGCAAATTCTGATAGTCCTGGATCGGGCCTGTAATAGGTTTCAAGACATGCATTAATAGCAAGTTCACTGTCATGGTCATCGTCTATTACTAGGATCTGCTTGGTGCTCTCCCCTGAAACACCTTCGATATTTGTTTTCTCTAAAGACACGGTTGATGGTGGCTTCCTGCTCGAATTTGATTTTGAAGATGAAGGGTTGACATCTTCAATAGGGTCATCACCGCGAGAATCACTACTAAATCGCGTCGTCGTAGGAATTTCTGCCTCATCAGCAGATGCATTCATGCAATTCTTGAAGAGCTTATCGTGATGAGGCCTTTTCCTGCGGTCACATTCAACTGCACTTCCCTCATATCCGTCCGTAATGACTGTTGCGTTAATTGGTTGGCCTGGAAACCACATGACTTACAGAAGAAGATGAAGAGGTAATGGCGGACGTTGAAATCGGCTCCCCATAGAGTAGAGGTTCTGGCAAGGTGTCTAAGTCTCCAGTAAAGTACCCATGCGCGCCTTCATCACAGAGCGTGTCTGGCAATGAACCAGATCCCAAAATGGCGGCCATTACTTCAGAAGGCATCGCGTAAGGATGCTGTGCCTTAAACAATGCTGCCGCCCCACTAACATATGGAGCTGCCATACTCGTTCCACTATCTACTGCATACCCAGTACCGTTGTACGTTGAGAGTATGTTTACGCCAGGTGCTGCAATCTTGACCGCTGGACCGAAGTTGCTGAAAAATGCAAATGTATCGTCAGGTATAGTTGAATTATCGCCTGCGAGAGTAAGATCAGGTCCTGCAGCACCGCATACTCCATCACTGTCAGCAATTGCAGAGACAGTTATGACATTGGGATTATTAGCTGGAGTTGTAGCCGATGCATCTTTACCATAATTTCCAGCGGAAACAACCACTGTGATGCCTGCTTTGACTGCGGCGTCTATGATGTTATTAAGCGCAGGAGAATTCGGGTTCTCGACACTGATGTTGAGAACATCTATCTCATCAGCGTGTTGGATAGCGTATTCTATTCCCTTTATCTGATTAGTAATTTTGCATTCGCCGAGACTATCGCAGACCTTTATAGCCCAGATTCTTGCCCCAGGAGCAATACCTACAATCCCTATGTCATTATCCTTGGCAGCCGCAACGCCCGCCACATGTGATCCGTGTCCATTATCATCGTTCCCAGTTGTAGTTCCATTGATAAATGTTACATCTCTATACACATTTAGGTCTGGGTGAGTCAGGCTAACTCCAGTATCTAGAACCGCGATATCTACATTAAAGTCAGAGGCAGACATATTTGTCTCTGTACTAATAGGGACTACCCGTTGCATTTCACAACCTGCGGCAAGAGAGGTGGCATTTGTGAGTGTCATGTTTGTACTGGTGATATTCTCTCCAGTATCGATCACTGTGTTATTAACAAATGGCAATTCTTTGATAGTTCTTTGCAGTCCACTTGGCAATGCTTGACTTGTTTCAAGTATTTGTGTGTTATTATCTGGCTCTATAAGCTGTGCCGCATGACCGGAAGATTGATCTAATTCAGCTTTGCTATCAGGTAAAGTGGCGTTATGATCCACAAATCTATCATCGTTAAGAAGTTCAGGACCTGGATTGCCTCCGAATGAAACTGCTTGGTATCCTGGTAAATCATAAACATGTATCAATGTGACACCTGGAATTCCTTGTATTTCATCTGCTACGTCGTTGATATTCACATCTAGACACAGCTCTGGCCTTAGCTGCAGAATGTATTCCGGTATTATGGGAGCGAACGGCTTCTGATAGATAACTCTATTTACGAGTTGACATGCCCCAGATCCTAAACATGTAGCTACATCACTCGGTAACGAAGCAGGTGCAGGTTCAGTCGAAGTTGGAGTCGTACTCGGAGTAGAACTTGGTGCTGGAGTATCATCTGAGGGTGCTGGAGTATCATCTGAGGGTGCTGGAGTTGGTGTTGGTGTTGGTGGTGGAGGTGGTGGTGGAGTAGGTTCTGGTACTACGCATTGACCATTGACTAATTCACCTTCTGCGCAGACCGGAGGTGTAGATGAGATAATGGTTTCCTCGCACGTGAGAGTATTACCAACCACAGATGGGCTTTCATCAGGACCACATGATAGGGTTCTAGATTGGTCTGTGCCTGGTATGGTACAAGTAAGAGTATCACCGCTTACAGATGGCTCTTCTCCCGGATCGCAAGATACGGTCCTGGGTACATCCACGCCTGGTGTGGTACAAGTTAGAGTATCACCAGTTGCAGAACCTTGCTCTCCTTCATCACATGTTACAGTCCTGGGTACATCCACGCCAGGTGTAGTACAAATCAGACCAGTACTATCAGTACTTGGAGCTCCTTGCTCTCCTTCATTACATGTTACAGTCCTGGGTACATCCACGCCAGGTGTAGTACAAATCAGACCAGTACTATCAGTACTTGGAGCTCCTTGCTCTCCTTCATTACATGTT
>JAATVS010000679.1 GCA_014523695.1 Nitrososphaerales archaeon TH5895 | reverse complement strand
GAGCGGAAGCGCATAGGCTGATAGCGGAGTCTATACACGGAACGCTATCAACGTTCGAAATGATAAAGGAATGAGTAATGAAATGTGTAACGCGCCTTCTCCGTAGCATGAGATGTGTGAGTGAATAAGTCTTACTGTTGGTTAGTCATACTTGTACTACTGATTTACTCACACTTTGCCGATCATAGGCTTCCTCATATCTACTAGCTGTTTTTACGAGTTCATCCAAATCACTAGTGACTCAGCTTTCTGTAGTGAAAAAAGTAAGTTAAATTCAAGTAAGATCTCGAAAAACACACTGCTGTGAAGTAAAGTGGAAGTTGTTGAGAAGCAGGAGAAGAGGAAACGTCATAGAGAACAGCATAGAGGTAATTACGAGATCGTCAACGATATCTTGCAATTCGTTGCATCGAAGTATAACTGTAATATGGCAGAAGTCACTTTCGGTGCCAGTCTAACCTACTATCAACAGAAGCGGTATCTAAGTCTCCTGACAAATAGAAGGTTGATCTTGATCTCATCGGAATCAAAATACTGCAAGGGCTATGAAATCAGTATTTTAGGTAGAAGATATCTGCAGGTATTCGCGGAAATAGAAGACGATTTGGGGTATGACACCTTTCAAGAAGTGAGTTATAGTCACTTCTAAACTATCGTTGATATCTACATATCATTTTCTCGAGGAAACCTTTAGCGATGAGCTTGTTATTTACGTCCATTTTATTTGCAATTTTTGCAATATCCGATCTAACATTAGAACTTTTAAATCTAGATTCTGGAATATCCGTAAATAGTCTTCTCCTTGGGAATTTCTTGTGTGATGTATCCCTAAGGGACACTTCTCAAAATATAGTGGAATAGTATACTCTTGTTTATTATTCTCTAATCCCCACTATGTTGTTCTTCCTTCCCCTTCTCTTTTTTCGACCTCGTCTGATATCAAAGAGGTTTGGGACAGGAAGCCATATTGTATTTCAATGCAATTCAAAAGATTACGACAATTTGCGTATTTTCAAACAAGAAGTCAGGAGGACGACCTCTTTCAAAATAGTTTTTGGAAACATTCGGAAGCAAAGATAATACCATATTGGAAACTCCGTAAGCTAATCCCAGCGGTGCCACGCCATACAAAGGGCCTTTGGTCAACTTATACAGGTTTGATGGCATTCCCTCCTTGTATACGGTAGTCATTGTTGAAATAACCTGTTGCGCCATACCTATTACTTCTCCATTGTTCGGATCTATAATAGGAGAACCGCTAGAACCCCCAACGGCAACGATATCAGTTTGAATTCCCCACGGCGCTGAACTCTCATCATAGGGCATTAACCCAACAATATGTCCGAATTGAATAATTGGATTCATAGGCATTCCAACTCCATCTCCGTTTCTGTATAAAATCAACGACAATCTTCCACTTGGATAACCACACATTGCAATGTCATGATAAAGTTCTAACTGGCCGGGCTCCTTAATAGGTAAGTAACTATCCGAAGAGCGATCCAGTTTTCCTAGCCCTATATCTAGATCTATTGAACCAGTAAACCCAGCAACTTCCTTGAGAGGAGGTAATCTGATTGCCTCATTTATGCGATACGTATCAAGATCTAGCTGGTGTCCTCTTTTAGTAATGCTGAATGCTGAATACAACCCTTCGAGACCGTTATTCTTTTCCTTGTACTGGGAATTATAATTTAGGCATTGACTAAAAACGTGTGCCGAACTGATAATATATTTACCACCTATGAAAAAACCTGTGCCAAAAGTGCTTATGACATCTTTTGTATCCTTGTTGACGAGACCTATCGCAACTGTTGAAGCTTTGACCAGTTTCAACAAATCAGCTTTGACCATCGGCATAATATTGTTAGACAATTTAATAATCTTATGACATCGAATGGTCGAAAATTCTTTTAGCTTAAAGATAGTTTGTACTCTGTGAATAGTTTCTCATCGGTGGAGGCGAAACAAAAATTTTATTATATCGTTAAGGGCTTGGAGAAATTACCTGATCTCTACCATGATTTAGTTGATTAAAGGATGCTCGAACTGATATTTCTTTGTCTATTCTTGTTGAAACCTGATGAGTCCAGTCAGGGTTGAGATTTTCGTTGCTGGTTAAGTTGATAACACTACATTCTAGTTTAATCTAGAAGTGAATTCATGTGCGTCATAATTGCACATTTACTTTTATAGGATCCTTAAGCCATTATAGATTATATGGGTAACTGCAAACATTGGGG
>JAATVS010000678.1 GCA_014523695.1 Nitrososphaerales archaeon TH5895 | reverse complement strand
ACTCTTCTTTTTCTATATTTGTAGCTTAGCCATGACTTTAACTGCTGCGTTACTTCTTCTGTTAGAAATACAACTCTATCGGCTTTAGTTTTAGTATACTCTCCTCTTACAAAAACATGTGCTGGTTTTGACTCTAAATCTAGATCTTTGATACGGACAGATAATGCTTCTACAGCTCTGAATCCGCCTGCTGCCAGAAACATAACATATGTCTTCAAACGCATATCTGAACATGCATTTATAATATCGACCACGTCTTCCTTAGACAATGCTTCCTTGTTCCTTCTAACTATCTTTGGCAATCTTACCTTTAGTTTGAACTTTCTAGGAAGTCAATATCAGAGTATTCTAGGAAGTTCTTAATTGTAATAACATAGTTCTTTAGCGAATTTGAGGCAATAGTATTGTTACTTTCTTGCTTCAGAAAGAGTATATATCCAGTAAGGAGATCGTAAGGATCTATCTTTGCATTCTTGATTTCCACGACAATGTTTTGGATTTCTAAACCGTATCTGTCAAAAGTATATTTGCCAAATTTCTTCAACCTTTCATTGTACTTTTGAGCAGTTGATTCATTAACTACTGCTACGTTAGTCAGATATCTGGATATAATGGAGTCGTCATTTTTCGAGTGCACTCGTTTGTTCGTATAAGGATTTATTACAACAGATTCAGCTGAACCTGTCCCAGAGCTAGCTTTCAACTAATACCAATGTTGTGATTGATATTATTAAGCATTTTGTATTCCACGCTTTCAATGCACTTCTAATCAATACATTCCTAGTCATCATGGTGGTATAGTTTCCATTATCGTAAGATGGCATGTATGCTAGCTGCCATAGTGAAAATCTCAAAAAATAAGATTGTACTAACGATTGGCTTGTGATGTTACAGCAGTTGTCAGCGGTGCAGACTGCAGCTCCTCTTTATCCAACAGACCTTTTCGTCTTAGTTTTGCCTTGTATTTTATGTTTCTTGGTCTTGTTCTCAAACGGTAACTACAACAAGGGCACCATAACCCTTCCCATTTTATGAATATCTCACATACTTGGCACCTCTTCTGACCTGCCGCGTATCGTCCTGTACCAACTTGCTTCTGAGCCTTATGTCTTATGCAAATCCCTTTACAAGTCATTTTAAATTATCTACTCTTACTGTATAATGTGTACACAATACATGCTTATAAAATATTTTGAAAAATGGTCACAGATATAGAATTTAATATGATGTCAACAAGAAGAATATCGTACATAGACAGAACAAGTTTGTAATTTCCAAGAATGTTTTAAATAATTATTTGATCAGCAATGCATTAGCAATGCTTCAAAATAAGAAAAATGGGCCATAATATGAAGATTAGAGGAATATGCTCAATATAGAATCTTACAGGGTATTCAATTAGAAGAAGATGTAGCACATAGAACAATCATGATAATAAAGGAATTCAAAAAAACTGCACTGCCTTTGACGTTCAATTTACATCCGTCCTTAGAAGTGTCCAATAAGTCTGTGACGTGATCACTAGCAGAAGGTGCCTAAAACAGCACAAGGAACCAGTATTACTGGTTTGATGCTAATCTGCTGCCCCACCACAAGCGCAATATCCAAACTCATCTATTCTGGAATTACACATGTCACAATATCCAAATAAATCATAATCTACTTCCCATGATTCTTTACCAAATCTTTTTAAATGAGCGTTGATCTCGTAAGGAACTGAGGGGAACGTTTTTTCCTTCTCGGCAACGCTTTCAATCATGTAAAAGATGAGACGCTTCATTCTATATAAAACTACGTTTGATAATTTCAATTTTTGGAAAGAAAAATAATATATCTTTATAAGATTTAAATTACAAATAATGATTTCACAATCATAGACAGATAAACATGAAATTTAGTGTATGCTGTAGTCAACGCTTTACATACAAATAGAAAATCATAATACACCAACTACCCGTTACGATAAATATGCGAACTTGTATAACTGACAAATAGCTTATGTAAAAGATAAATGTAGTAGCCTATATACTAGCATACTGATATGTCTGTTAACGAGAGATTACGGGAATTTCTTACACAAGGAAAGGATTGGGAACGAAAACCAACAAATATTCCTGGTGTATTCCTCTTACGACTTCCAGGATTAAGAAGTACTAACCCTTCACTGGCCATTGAGATCAATCCAGTCGATAGTATTGGTTCGCCAACAAAAAAAAGAGGAGTAGTAGTGAGATCCACACCAGAACTCGAAGACATAAAACGAATAATTTTGGACCAGAAGGTTTCAGAGCTCACAAAGAATATGGATGAGATTAACCCGCAACGAAAACAACCCGCTACCGCGACAGGTAAACCTGAAGTGTTCGAAATTTAGATTTATTTCTCTTCAATTGACACGGCATAGTCAGGATTGATGAAATGTGGAACCAGTTTGATATTGTGAATCTTCTATCTTATTGGCTGTGAATTAACTCGTTACAGCAACATCATGATCATGATCATGATCAACAACAACTAGTCGCATCATTCAGGTTTACTCCCCTTTTCATCAATCATACTGCCTAAATGTCTGAGTTAGATCTCATATGTTTCCCATGAAAACTGGTAATTCTAATTTCTCATGACCATGGAATCCTTTATTTAGTAAATAGTAATGAATATTTATCTTTAACAAGAGGTCATCTAGATATGATTTGATGTATAGTATCATATCATATTACGTCTCTAAGATCAACGGAGGCTGTTTCAGAGGGAATGTAAAGATTGAGTAGAAGCGATATAATGATCCTCTAAATTGGTATGGAGGTCCAAGTTCTCGAATCGGCTTACTTTTTCGATACAGATCTCTTAAAGGCAAAGGTAATCGGATGGGACATATCATGAATGCGTCTACAGATTCGCCTTATCCGTCGAGTGGATGAAACCAGCCACCGACACCAAGAGCTCGTCCCGCCTTAGAATCTGATAGATTCCAGCTAACCAAACGATCCATGTGGACGTTCACAGTTACGTCGTCACCTTTCGAGAGGTAGGAGGCTATATTGGGATCATTCAGCGCATCGGACGTTACATATTTCAAATGAATGGAACGATTGATCTGTTGTGCCTTTTCTCCTCTTACAAGTTCTACCCGACCTCTAATCAGCACTCCTTTGAGGTTCAGTCCAGCCCTTGAGATGTCGATCATCACGGATGCACGGGGCCTTGCAAGTAGGTTCCTGTATTTGTGTGTATTATGAGAGGTCGGAATGTAGATATTATTACCGATTCGCAAGAACCACATAGGCAGAAGATGGATACCGCCATCATCTTCGATTGTGGCTAGATTCGCGATGAGCGTCATCGAAAGGAGCTCGTCGATCTCGGTGGAGTTAAGTATTGGGGGCTTGTTTTCTGCTACATCAGGAGAATAGCTTGTCATATTTCTCCTCCCTTTTCTCCCCCTCCTCAAGCAGGTGCAGCATTTTCAGTGGTTGCATGACATCTAACTCATGGAATGGCATATTATCTCTCTTATTATTTCTACGAATACATTAAAGTATATCACATGCAAATTACACCTGTCTGTTAATCCTTTAAGGAACTGTAATACCCGTATGAGATCTGGGATTAATCATGACAAAATGTTAAATTATAGCGATCACATGGACATATATGAAATTTGAACAAAAACTACGATATCCATTTGTTCTAAGGTACCCATCTCGTTACTAATTGTAATCCTGATCGCTACAATATCACTGAACGTAAATTATGTACTAAAAGACATTGAAGCAGAAAATACAATAGAAGGTATTAATTTTGGCTTCCATTAAATAATACCATCTATTAATTAGTGCTATGAGAAGATCGAGTAACAATGGATCCGAGAATGGAAATGAGGAAGAAGCTAAAGAAATAATCCTGAAAGAAGTACAAAATGTACATGTTAATCCTTCGGAGGTTAAACTAGATGGCTGTGCTGCATGTCATGTGTTATTCACCTTAGTTGACAAGATGCAGATAAGTGAATCGAACGCTTCAGACCTGTTGTCTCAGATCCTCTTTCATGATCCGAAGTTAAATGATTTTTTTATAGAAATGGTAGAAAATATTCATATGAAAAAAAGGAAGATGGCAATTCCATTTGTACTAAAAAATCGTAATGCAAAGGATCGTCACATTGAATCAAACTTTAAGAACTTCCTAGAAGAGCTTTCGTATGACATCATAAACTATGGGCATGATCTTGTTCTTCGCAAATTGATGATTTCAGCGATTGCTTTGGAGATTGCACAGAATATTGGTATCGATTATCATGCAGCTACTGAAGAACTCTATTATTACATGAGAAAAAATGACGATCGTACCAATGCTTTGTTAATGGAGTTCAATGATCGATTCTACAAAAACATAAAGGGTAATTATGATCTCAGTCATAGCTGAATACAACGGTACCACAAGGATTGAAACTCACCCTCTTAATGGTATGTCTTACAGCATATTGAGAAATAACAAATTGCCGCTTGACCAGCGTGGATTATATAGTATTCCTTCATTGGTTGATGACAGCTTAAGGACTTAACTGAAATATAGAAGGAATAGTCTAAAGTAATCTTTGTCGTCAGCCAGACTTTCAAACATACCTGGATTACCTCTTGTCTGAGTATAGGCTAGTCAAATAAGAGATTTATCATCAGGAATTTTCTCTCCGATTTCTGTCTTCTCCCCGGCTACAATATTATTCAAAATTTCAATAGCTGCAATCTTGTGCAAGTACTCATTATTATTACCACACTTATAGGAATAGGTACATCTTGGGCAACCACTTTCACTTCTACAAGGGCATTCCGATATTACTCTTTGCACCCTTATCATAGCTTTGTCTAGCTTGTCATACAGGGTTCTACTCGCACCATTTCCACCTATACTCCCATCATAAATAAAAATTAGACCAGATGAACCAATTGAAATACCACCCATGTCCTGTGACGACCCACCAGTTATCATGATACTTCCCTCTATTATGACGTGTTCTGTAGCATGATAACCACTCATTTCCAGATAAGCGTCATCCATAGCAGATTCTAGAACATTCTTAGGTTTTGGAGCGCGGAAAACTATTCCTTTTGTAATAAATTTGAACATTAATGGACTTTCAAGGTATAGTCTTGTCCCTTGTGTAACTTCTTTACCTAATTCTATATTAGAATAGCCTGAAACCTTCTTTAGGATCTCCAGTGAACAGTATCTGACCTCAATTCCAAATACGGTCTTTTGCTCATACACTTCCAGTATAGTTGGCCAGTCATCAACGATTGCTTTTGTATAATATGGATAGTCTCCGGGTATTGCGGTTAACTTTGCATATGTTCCTTTTTCCAACTTGTTATCTGGATTCTCTAGGTATAATTTTAAAACTTTATACCGCTTTCCTCCAAGGAAGTATATCGCCTGGTCATGTAGCTCTTCTAGTGCTTGTGGCATTTGTCGTTCACCAATTTTTCTCTCATTATATATTATGTCAACTCTGGATCCAATCCCCCTAATGCTAAAGTTCCAGAGTAAATTCATTGCTTTGCTATGTTCGGGAACAAACTTTCCTTTTGTCAGTTGAACTAATCCGCTCGAAATTAATTTTTGTAGAGTTTTCCGTAATGGTGATGATTCATTCGTTGAAATAGGTTTGTCGCATGCCATAGCAAGAACTTGATATTCTTCTACAAAGGAATTAGTTGGATCAGTATATGCTATTTCTTGATCCTGAAGATAATCTTCTGGATGAAGCTTATAATACTGACTAATTGGATCGTTACCTAATGCAAGAAATGCGTATCCTTCTTGCCCATTTCTTGCCGCTCTGCCCAACCTTTGAATAAGTCGATTAATGGGAACGATGTCAGACATGATTGCGTCTACATCTCCTATATCGATTCCAAGCTCCAATGTAGGAGTTGCCGAAATTGCGAGTATCTTACTATTTCTAAATAGATCTTCTACTAATTTACGTTCTGATGGTAACAAACCAGCTCTATGGACTCGGATTTGGTTTCCTTGTCTTGTAGAATAGAACGCAAGAAGTTCTGATCCTAAATGTGACTTGCTAAATGCTATAGTTTTGTGATTTGTTGTGATCAAACTCTTTAAGATATCAAGCATCAGAGATCTCTGTGAATGTAATGATGGGAATATGACCACTAGATTAATTTTGCCTTTCCTACCTTTACCATAAATCGGACTTAGATCCCTTCCAAAGAGGGATCTACAGAATTCGTGTGCATTTGGCAATGTGGCAGAGGCAGCAATTATCTGAAGTTTTTGCTTTGTATTACTTGATGTCATTCTCTCAAGCCTTTTTATGATATGATGAACATTGGCACCGAATACCCCAGTATATACATGAGCTTCATCTACAACCAAAAATTTGCATGTCCTTAATAAGCGGGAAAATCTTGTTCTATGGAAAAGGTGATAATGAATCACATCAAAGTTGGTGATGATGATCTCTGGGATCAGCTGCCTCGTTATTATTTCCCTTTCAGATTTTGAAGTGTCTCCATCGAATATGCCTACATTTACACCCACTGGCTCTGCAATTTGCACTATCTTTGGATACTGATCTCTTGCCAATGCCTTGGTAGGGTATACAAAAACAGCAAACACCTTTCGTCCATTTAGTTTTGTTTCTGGCCTAAGAGATGAAAAATGCGTTGCTTCAACAGAAATTCTCTGTACTATGGGGATACAAAAGGCCTCAGTTTTACCTGAGGCCGTTGGTGCAACAATAACAACATTTTTCCCCCATAATATTTGGAGAATTGATTCCTCCTGAAACTTGTAAAGTCTCTTAATATTTCGCTTGCGTAGATTAGCGACGATCCCCTCATCGATGGGA
This sequence comes from Nitrososphaerales archaeon TH5895, assembly GCA_014523695.1. Taxonomy (GTDB): domain Archaea; phylum Thermoproteota; class Nitrososphaeria; order Nitrososphaerales; family Nitrososphaeraceae; genus TH5896. The sequence goes on along the minus strand of JAATVS010000678.1, from coordinate 1,413 downwards.
AGGGATTGAAATTCACTACCAGCTTCGGGTTCAGGCTCTTCTAAGACTATGAAATCAACTATATAATCTTTCTTGGATCTCAATACGCTCTCAAGTAATTTATTGCCTGCCGCACCATTTTTACGGATTAATTCTTTTATCTCAGAAAATGGACGTACAAGTCTTTCCTGCTCTATCACCAATTCCAGATCTTGTACTTTATCAACATACCCATTATCATACATAGTTAGGAATTCCAAATAAGCTTCGTCTTGTTCAACCATAGATGGAACGATACCACATATAGTGCACTTGGAGCAAACAAACATCAATCGACCATTATATATCTTATTGACACCAATAGAATTAAAATCATTACAACTAGGACACCTATAACCGTTAGTCACATATTGAACATGTATTCCCAAGATATATCTTTTCTCAATATGAATTAAATATTCAGACTGTACATATCATTTAGGGAATGCCAATTTTATTTGATAAAGATTAACTATTCCAAATGGTCCCTTTTTAGGTAGGGAGCGAACATGTCCCTTTTTTTAAGTCTTCGAGTTACTGGAGAGAATGAGCAGCTCCGTCTTTACTTCCTTTATATACATCAGCATCGGCAGTTTGGCTCAAATCTATCGTAACTGTCCGTTATAGGTCGATATCGCTGCCGAGGTTAGACTAAGTCCTATTGCAATACCTAAAATAATTGCTAATGCTTGAAACATTGGATTGTGTACCTGCTCCGTTACTGTTTTGAAACTCATGATTATTTGTTCCATCTATAGTCTTTTATACAAATGGTAAAATTTATGAACAGCTGATGGGCATGGGCATTCCTAAAAAATCATGAATAATTATGAATCCTCACAAATGAGCGACATGGGAGAAAGAGTGAATCATTCGTTATGTTGTATCAATCCCCTCAGATACTACTGCAAATCATTATATGATCTGAGGGACAGTACATTTAGAAAACCTACCTAGTAACAAAAGGTCTTAATGGCCAATTCTAATTGCTCTTATCAACTGAACTTTGCAAGGCTCTCATGTCCTACAAGACTTAATCTCCTTATAATATCAAGCAATAACATATACTCTCTTTCCTTATCTAAGTTCATTCCCGTTTGTATCAAAAATCCTCTTCCAAACTTGATTGCAGTAACAGGATAAACCATGCCCCATAGTGACTCAGGAGAATGTACTAGAGGTTGAAACTTATCTGACAGTTGTTGTCTCACAGGTCTGTAGACTCTAGCTTTAGTTTTTAGTCTGTCGTTACCCAATATTTTACCATACTCAATTTCAACTTCTATTGGACCTACTATCTCCTTCTCCGGATGGTCCCACTCGGTTTCTACATCAAAGTATCTCTTTAGAATCAGTGCTTCCTGGGGAATAGCTAAACTCTCATTCCTAGAGAGT
>JAATVS010000115.1 GCA_014523695.1 Nitrososphaerales archaeon TH5895 | reverse complement strand
TATTGGCTGTTATAGTCTAGCTGTTGTTGTCAAGGGCAAGAGTTAAAGTAAGTAAGGGATACTCCTTAGCATATCAGCTCGACTAATGAAGATACAAGTTCAAATACCTCACATCAAGAACACTGATATACATCGTAGGTTATACGGCCATGAAAATTGCACATATTTCTGATACTCATCTTGGTCGTCGGCCTAGACAAACTCGATCTGGGATCGTAAACCAAGAAGTAAGACCACTAGAAGACGACTTCTACTCTGCTTGGATCAAGTTTGTCAATGAAATAGTAGATAAGGCTAGAAATAGGCCAGATGTCATACTGCATTGCGGAGACTTCTTTGACACCCCTGCTGGCTACGATCCTAGTCCTCCTCCTGAGTATGCACGAAAAGTTGCCGCAATGACATTCAGGCAATTATATGATGCAAATATTCCTCTGATTATAATAGATGGTAACCACGGACGATACATGGAATATCGCAGTTCAACTCTATCTGTATTTCCAGTCGCCTTCGATAACATCCACTTATTTACACATTATGATACAAGGGACTCATTAAGGATACAACAGCCTCTATTCATTGACATTAATAATCTAAATCTAAGGGTGATTACGCATCCTTCAATTGAGTCTCGGGCGTTGTCCACGCTTGGTATGCAGCCCGTATATAAAAATTGGATTCATCTTCAGAATAACTCTATTTCTCCTGATTTGATAAATATAGCCATGGCGCACGGTATGATCGAGAACTCTACGCTACATGAAGATTTTCTAAAAGGTAATTATCAGTACATTGCTTTGGGAGACGATCATAGGATGCGAAAGGTGACAGATCGTGCCTGGTATTCTGGATCAACAGAATTATGGAATTTTAATGAGATTAATACTGAAAAAGGATATCTCATGGTCGAACTAGAACAAGGAAAAGCATCTCCAAGGATCACTACTAAAAAAATTCAATCAGATAGAAATATTATCTTTGACACAATTGAAATTTATCCAGAGGATACCAATCTCCAGATAATAAAGAGGGTTACAGATACTTTTGATGTCCACGGGCTTAATACACGATACGAATATTCAACTGCAGCAAGGGTAAAAATCATTCTGAAGGGTAAGAAAACATATGGATCGTCCTTCAATATTGGAGAGATAGAATCAGCCCTGAGAAAGCTAGCCTTAGACTCCAATGATTACAATATTGTTGAGTTCATTCTAGATAGGCCAGACTATCCTGAATATACCAAACAAGAAGACATCGGCCAATCCTTGGTTGATAATATAGAATTCTTGATAGAGGATCCTGAAAAGGAATTCAAAGAATATGTAACTGCTCTGAGAAACAAGGACTTAGAAAAGCAAAATTTGGATCCAAATTTGCTTGCAAAGATATTTGCAAAAGTACTTAATCGCAGTTCAGAGAAAACTAATGACACTTCAGCAGTAAAAAGAGGCAATAATTGATATTTGAAGATACTGAGAGTCGAAATCGAGAACTTCAAACCATATACTAATGTGCTGTTGCCTGATACTCCTCAGGATCCAGAGTTTCCTGAAGGTTTATTCCTTATAACCGGTAACAACTCAATGGGTAAGACTAGCTTCATTCAAGCAATGTTATGGGGCCTTTTGGGTGATGAACTGATAGAGGATCAGCAACGGAAAACACTTGTTAAGGCTGGTGAATCAGGTTGCAAGGTCGACGTCACCTTTGATCTTGGAGGAACTATATATCGAATAGTAAGAAAACTTACAATCAAGAGATCAAGAACTCAAAAAGGTGAAATTGATTTCAATGAAGAGGCTGTTTTATCTAGAAAAGTAAATGAACAAGGAACTGATAATGATGATAACTTTATTGTCGTAGTTAATAGACCCACACCAGTTAACGAGGAAGTTGAGCAAATGTTGGGGGTTAGTGCTTCTATAATCGAAAAGACAGTGTATGTTAGACAGAAAGATGTAGACAGACTGGCACTGGCAGATCCAGTAGAATTAAGGAGACTAATCACTACACTTTTTGGACTAGATGAATTCGATAGGGTCAAGAACGATCTTTCTAAACTTGGTACAGATCTTCAAGATTCTATTAACATACTAAAAGGAGAGGTTGGAGTTCTTGCCATTGAAAAGACGGAACTTATCAAGAGAGAAAATGAATTAAGTGTGAAAGAGAAAGAATGCATTGAATCTGAATCAGACTTAAATAAAACTCTCGAAAGCCTTTCAAAGCTACCCTCAGAGGATATACTGAAGAGAATTAAGAGTAACGATGCGGACACGATAAACAAGAATAATGAGCTTGTATTGGTAAATAGTTCCTTAGTAGAAAAGACTAATTACATAGCAAATCAGGATGAGAGAATAGACGCCTTAAAAATATCCATTAAGAATCTAGGCAATCAGAAAGCTGTTGTACAGCAAGCCTTAGAAAGTCTTCCAAATAATGAAAATCTACTGCAATTGGATAGATTATTTATGGGCATAAAAACATACGAAAATCAAATTAAACAAGTTATAGAGCGTTCTTCTATTACCTTGAATTTTGATCCAGTTTCTCAGCCAGAACAGATGAATAATCGGTTACAAGAAATATCTAACGAAATAAAAAGTTTAGAAAAATATGAGAACACTTTACATAATAATATTGAGTATTTGAATCAGATTCTAATATCTAACGAAGTCATTTCTGGGATAAAAAAGAATAGCATAAAGTATATCGAAGAGCAGATGAAATGTCCTGTCTGTAACAAATCAATCGATGACAAAGGAAAGATGGTAGCAGAATTAGGTAACGAAATAAGAGAAATAGACTCTGATTATAATAATGTCAATGTTCAGGTTAAACAAGCAAAGGATGAACATGATGAAGTACGTAAGAAGCTAGATACCAGGAGCAAGACTAAAGTCATATTACAAAATATGCTTACACTTTGTGACAGTCTGATAAATCACAGAAAAAATGCTCGCTCCATACTTGATCTACATCATGCAAAATCAATCGAGGATCTCCTGTCATTTCTGGGTTTTTCCACAGTCAGCGACGTCATTTCAGAAAGAACAAGTCTAAGATTAGAAATAGAGTATTATAAAAAAGAGATACACCGAATCGAAGAACAGATAGATGATGAAAATATACAGTACAAGAAGTATGAAAACGAGCTATCAAAATTGAGAAATCTAAAGAAAAATATAGTTAATGATATTGACCAATTAAAGAGTAAGCTGCAAGAATATCTGCAAGAACTTTTAGTTACTAGTCTGGATAATTTATTAAAAAATCTACAGTGTAGCACCGTTGATGAAATCATTATTAAAAGGAAAACTATGGAAAATAGTCTTGGCGCCAAGAAAAGATTCTTAGATATACTTACCAGACAAGCCTTGATGCTAAAAGACGACATAAAAAATAGAGAATCTAACATAAAGAAGCTCTCGCAAAAAGTAAGACTCATGTCTGAGAAAGAGAATGAATTACGACATGTAAAATATCTGCGAGGTGAGATCGACGGATTCATTTCAAACTATGTTGTGGAAGGAAAAATGGTAGGAGTATTAAGACATGCTACCAATGATTACATAGCACAGCTTACAGAAGGCCGCTATACTATAGACAAAATTTCTTCTACCATAAGAAGAGTGAGGGGAGGCATGGAATCTCATGGCTTGGAAATAACACTTATGGACAGTAAGGACAATGTAATAAAGAATAAAGATCAGTTAAGTGGAGGCGATGAAACTGCTCTAGGACTGGCATTAAGAATTGCAATATCCAAGTTGATGGCAAGGATAAAGCCCTTCAAGAACTCAGAGAGGAAACCACCAATAATTAATTCTATAATAATGGATGAACCAATGGCAAGTTTGGATTCGTCCAGAAGAAGGATCCTAGTTAATATGCTTATTCAGGCCAAAAGTTTCAAGCAGGTATTCCTCGTAACTCATACGGAAACAGAATTTGGTGATTATCATTCGATTACTCTAAAGGGTGATGAAAATGGCAATAGACAGGTTGTTTATACGCCTGTCAAACTATAAT
>JAATVS010000677.1 GCA_014523695.1 Nitrososphaerales archaeon TH5895 | reverse complement strand
ACAAGTACTGGAACAGGAGACGATCACGATAGAGAGGGAAGAAAGGATTATACAGACAAGTCAGACCCACTAAGAGAACATGATTGTATTTGGTGTATGGCTTGTGTATCTGTCTGTCCTCCACAGGCAATCAAAGTTGATCAAGCCAATCTCGAGCATCATGAAAGAGCAGCTGGAACATTCAATGAAGCATTAGCAAAAGGTAGTGCCCCTCCACCACACGCACATTAATCGTATTGGTATAACACTAGTATTCGTATTATTATTGTTAAAGATTTTAACATCTAGCATTTCATTTTCTTGGTATAGCAACTTTTTTTACTTTTGATAAAAGATGCTCTTGGATTGATCCAGCTCGACTCAAAAAATGAAAAAGAGGCAAGCGGTTGGCCCAAATCTCCCATCCATAGTAGAGACCCCGCGTTAGTTCATTACCTTCCATACAATACTTTCAACTTTTAATTGTCACCTATTTTGCCACTAAAACTGGACAACGGGATTCTCTTATTACCTCCTGGGCGACACTTCCAAGCAATACCTTCTTAATCCCAGATCTACCTCTTGTTCCGATAACTATTAGGTTTACTCTGTTTTTTGACGCATAATCTATTATTGCAGCCGGTACCGAAGTAGAGGTTACTATGACCTCGCTTTTAAGCGTGATATGATTTTCGTTCTTATCCGAATACGCTATCTTGTTATTGATGGCCTCAAACCAGTGACTTGCCTCCTGTTTCGCCGAGTTCACTATTGCAGCAATTGATGGAGGATCTTCAATTTTGCTTAAATACGAAGCATATGCGTAACCCAACTGTGAATAGAATACATAAAGTGCCAATATTTCGGCGTCGTGCTTTACTGCAATTGAAATAGCCGAATCGGCAGCACGCATGGATTGTTCTGAACCATCTAGTGCAGTCAGGATCCTGGATAATCTCTTATATTCTATTTTGTCTTTGTGCAACATCTTTAAATTATGAGCTAAGAAATAGGCTAAGCCCAAATAAATACTGCTACCTGAGTGAGTGATTTGCCTATGGGCAAAACCATCCATTTACCACAAAATAGATCTACACAAATAACTTGACTATTAGACAACACTATCTATGTTTGCGAAAATCCATCTTCCTCGCTTTTTCTTCCTGAAGATGATGATATCTGTCACTTTCCTTGACAAACTCCTGACCACAATTATGGCATCGCAAGACTGTGCCATGGTGGCTCTTCCTCACGTGACTAACCAAGCTGTCGTATTCGTGGAATTTTTCATGGCATTCACTACATTCATGCTTCTTGGGACTCAAAGAGAAGTGCCCCAGTTTCATCTCTATTATATATTTAGGTACTAGAGTATATATCTAATACGGAAGGTTTTATGCGATCAATGTTCCTATGCATACATGTATGAATATATCCATATTGCAATGAAAAACAGATCGAATAACTCGGAATTTTTGGTAACATCTATGGAACTCAATTCAGAAGTAAATGCTCATGATGGCAATGGAATAGAAGTATCTTTCGTAAAAGTGGAAATATAGTCGGAATTGATTTCTTAAGCGCATTTTCTGTCATATGGGATTTGGTCGCCCGCCACTATGGGCTCCAAAGGTAGGGCGATGCTCGCAACTTTTAGGCGGACCGTTAGAAAGAATAATAACAATTACTCTCGGTGCCCTTCCGGTACCACTCCAGAAATAGCTTAAGCAGTGACTCTCAGTTCTATGGAGTCCAAATCGTATCCGCTATCTGGGTCAGTCTTAACTTTGTAAAGTTCGCCCTCCTTCACCTTTCGTGATATTGTTATCATATTATCGCCAAGACTGGTTAGCACTGAGGGACTCAATCCATACAAGATCTTTGACATAGCAATCACTTGAATTATATGCTCCATCTCTGCAGATGCTACGAAAAGCAAGATGGAAAGAATGCAGGTTGCACTGGTTACCGGTAGTTCAACTGGAATAGGATTTGAAACCTCACTAGCCCTTTCCCGAAACGGAATT
>JAATVS010000676.1 GCA_014523695.1 Nitrososphaerales archaeon TH5895 | reverse complement strand
CGGGTAAAATCTTAACGGTGGGGTGGCAGAGCGGCTATGCGTTCGCCTGCAGAATCGAATGCAGCAAGCGAATCAATAAGGGTTCGAATCCCTTCCCCACCTCTATTCAAATTTCCTGTTAATATCTCAGGAACATAGAAAGAAAACGAAACGCTTTCTTTCACGCTCACGAAGATTGAAGATTACTTGATTTGAATCTACAAACAACCCAAAGGTATTAACCAATATCAACTAATAAAGCATGATTGATTACTCACAAGTTTGCAACTTTCTATTCAGATCATTCGCCTATTGAAGGTACTAAGTCAATCTATCCCCCTTATCAGGCTAAGGTGCATCCAGCCCGCCGTCGTTATTGCACTTCGTGCAGCATCATGCTTGATTGAAGGGCTTAGACCAAGTAGTTGTTCGTAACGTATAGATATGCAGAAACGAATCATCTGTTATTCCGATGAACGAAGAAGAAACCTCTCTGGCCATTGGTAAGCCGCGAAAGGAACTCGATGATCCGATAAATAGCCTATTAGTTGTAATCAACAAGCTCGTCGACATTGAAAGCACAATGGATTATCGAGGTGGTAAAATAGAGGAAATCCAGGATAACCTGCACGGTATAATAGACTTACTAGAAAAATCAAAGAAATGAGAGACTTGGCAGTATATTTGCCATAATCGATATTCAATTTACCACATAGAACATCCCATATCTTTCTGGGAGTCCTTTTTAGCGAAAGAATTATCACTTCTATACCGATCCCATTATCTGAGGAAATGCGTAAAATTATAATTCAAGCCCCCAGCGGAATTGCGGCCATCCTTGAAGAAAAATTGAGACACGCGTACGAAGTGAAGGTAGAAGTGATCCCTGATAATCCTAAAGCGATTTGTCAAATTATGGCGAATAAACAGAGAAAGTGGATTACAATCTGCAGGTTTGCCTCAGACGAACACATCAAGGACATTATTACGATGTTTGAAGTTAACTTTCTTTTAAGAAAGTAAATGCTATGGAACAGGAAACATTTGGATTTCAGGATACCTATTCCAGCTGCCTAGCTGTTTCCAAACGGGGAGTATGAACCATTTTAAGCATCTCCAGGTGACTTCGGAATTCTTTGTTTTTATCTGTACCTATTTAAGCTAGATTGCTTTAAGATGCCAGAGTGCTGAAATGCAGTTAGATGCCCACGGATATAGGTGTATTCCAGTTGGATGCCCACGGATATAGGTGTATTCCAGTTGGATGATAGATGGGACGAAGACAAATTTCAGGATGATGGTCTTCGAGGTAAAGTTAGAAGAAATTATATAAAAATTGCTAAGGTTGGTATAATCTTAGGTTTTATAGTTGTAGCTCTGATTATTTTATCGGTATTCCTTCCAAGGGTTGGAGTAAGCGTCGAAATAATAGAACGGGGGGGATTGATAAGTTCGGTAACTGCAAAAATCAGTAACAATAACCTCGATTCGCTGAACAATGTAGTGGTTCAGTTTGGAGAGAACGGAATTCCCCAGAACCTGGGAAATATCGGGCCCTTCGCATCCGTCTTTTCTTCTCCAAATCCAAGTGAACTGGAATTTGATCGAATCATTCTAACAGCAAACGATGGAAATGTTCGAGTGGTAAAGTACAGAAACCAATAACTGGTCCGACAAGAATTTAGTGCATTTCAAAATCATACCGACAGCAACGGTTGACTTCATCTTATTAAATAGGGCACCATTATAGGGATAGGTATACGAGTGCGAAAATAGAGGCTCAGCAGCTCGAAGGCCTTTGCCTGTCTCTTTACATTTGTTGCCTTTGAATCTTCATTCTTGTGGAAAAATATTCGATATGGAATGATTATGATGCCATTCCATAAAAAATCTTATTGCAAGGGATTATTAGAATGCCCTACCACGCTATCATTTTTCATCAGAACGCAACACGCACAATTTTCATTAAGGCAGGTGTTTGATACCTTATGCTTACAAATAGGACAAATACACCCTTCGTCCTGTCCTGCTTGAATCTGCTTGTTGGGTAAACCGCTTCTCTGGAGAAAATTCTTTGATTCCCTTAACCTTGTGCTTAGATAAAGCCAGGCTGTAAAAACAGAGATTCCTATGATTATGATTACAAGGCTAACTAGTGCTGCTTTTAGGGCAAATAATATTACTCCGAATAGGATCGTCGTAATTCCAATGGCAAACACCCAATTGTAAGAAAGCGGCCGGTTTCCATGAGGCACGGTTGGACTATCAGGCTTTATAGGATTTGCGGAGTTCATCCCTTAACAATTCTCCATTGAAAAGTCATTCCATCAGAATTGCCGTCAATATCATTCTTTGGATGAGATTTTCTCTCTTCATTTATTCTATTTTTCATGTTTGAAGGTCTCGAGAATTTCCTCATATTAGGATTCAATATTGGGTCCAGCCGAGGATGTAGATGTGTCAAAACCCTAGAAATAAACCCAATATTGCACCCAATCACGGCTTCTTCAATCCACTTCAACATCAATGGTTCGTCCTCTAGATCAACTTTCCTAGATGTAGACAAGTTAATATTCTCAAAACGCAGTGAGGCAAGCTCGATCATTTTTGAGTTGTTCGATCCAGATTAGCCGGTTCTCATTATTAGAGTTTTGTGTCGGTTATCAGACACATAATTGAGAATTAGACGCTTTTAACAACACGTATCACTCGTGAGGACTTTACTTAACAAGCGAGACCGTAGGTGTTCGGTTGCGGCTATAGCCCTTATACGTTTAGGCGTCACACAAACCATTTTATTGATAAGATATCTCGCACATAAAAGATTCTGGCCCTATACACATAGAATATCACAAGCGATATCATACTATCACGCTCAGGACTTTGATACATCCTAACTAGTAACAAGGTTTTTCATAGAAATCCAAATATCCTCTGGCTTTTACGCTACTACATTGGACGCAATTATTCAGTTGAATGATTCATTATGACCATCACCGCTCTTCCTTCATCACCTTCCATAGACTATGGCATTCTGCAAGGCGCTGCGACGTTAATGGTAGGGCTCTTAATTTTCCTCACGTTAGAAAGAGGACGCTTTAGATTTACTACAGCGAAGCAGCAAAGTGGTGCAAAGCCACCAACTGTTTCACTTAACAAAAAGGGGATTATATTATTTATTACGCTAGTCGCCCCGTGCTTCACGATAGCATTTGCCCTATTTGGACAGACTATATTTGCTGCAAAAGTATCCTTTATCCTATCTTCTGGTGCCCTTGCCCTTTTCATATTAACTAGGCTAAATGATATTGCGGAGGAGTTGAATGACTGAATTTATTTAATTAATGCCAGAACTGCAAAGACGTCGTTATGGTTAGCGAAAACAAAAGCGGATTATTACATCTCTCGCTTAACTCTTACAAACTTAAAACCTACCAACGGTAGAAAAACAGTATGAAAAGGCTTGAAGGAAAAGTCGCAGTTATCACGGGAGGAAGCAGTGGAATAGGCCTCGCCACGGCGCAACAATTTGTCTCAGAGGGTGCGTATGTTTTCATCACAGGTCGTCGCCAAAACGAAGTCGATGCAGCAGTCGACCTGATGGGCAACAATAATGCTACCGGTGTTCAGGGCGATGTTTCAAAACTCGCAGATCTTGATCGATTGTATACTAAAGTGAAGGAGCAGAAAGATCACATCAATATCCTTTTCGCCAACGCTGGCCTTGGGGAAGTCGCTCCATTGGAGGCAATTACCGAAACACACTTTGACAAAACGTTCGGTGTTAACGTCAAAGGACTTATCTTTACGGTGCAAAAGGCGCTTCTACTCTTTCAAAATTGTGGCTCGATCATTCTGAGCGCATCGACAGCGGCATCGAAAGCCGTTAACGGGTATAGCGTCTATGGGGCATCGAAGGCCGCTGTGCGATCATTCGCACGCTCTTGGGTCTTAGAGTTGAAACACCGCAAGATCCGGGTCAATGCCATTAGTCCGGGACCTATAGACACACCTGGCCTTAGAGGGCTTTTTAGTGCATTGGCTCAGGATGAGGAACAAATCCAGCAGATAAGGATGGGTATTGAATCCAGCGTGCCTCTGGGGAGAATGGGGAGTCCAGAGGAAGTCGCCAAAGCCGTCTCGTTCCTAGCGTCAGATGACAGCAGTTTTATCACCGGCATCGAACTATTCATCGACGGAAGCATGGCGCAAGTAAGTGATATTTGTGCAGTTGAGATATTTGTCTAACAACTTCATTAATGCCAAAACTGAAGAGACATCCTAAATGCATCGAAAAAGTCATCATGACTAGTTGCATCTTTATCCAGCATTCCTTCACCATTTTCCACAGCCGTACGCAAAGCAGTGATTAACTTGCTGAATCTAGGATGAATAGCAACTTGACCATTTTGATACTCTAGCATCTCATGAAATCAGGGCCTCGGGTACTCTTCCGCATGTAGTACGGTCAATAGTTTACCATTTGAGGGAGTACTTTCCATTCTCTATTGCTTCATGAAACTGGCGTGGTGTAAGTACATCCATTACATTCTTTTTACTTCCTGAATCAACCACATACCACATTTCCTTCCTTTGTTTCCAGAAAGCATTCAGTATTACTCCACCGGTAGTAGACAGGTTGATG
>JAATVS010000675.1 GCA_014523695.1 Nitrososphaerales archaeon TH5895 | reverse complement strand
TCGTACAAGACCATCAACACGAATTATTCCCTTACCTTCATCAGAAGGGTATAGGGGCAAACACTTTGCTACTGTTCGACGTTTGCCTCTAATCTCAATAACATCTCCCGTAGAAGCGGTAAGAGAATCCATTGAGTCATAATCAATACGAGCTACTCCTCTGCCAACATCTCTTGTGTATGCTTCAAGTACTTTTAGCGAGAGCGTGTTCTGGCTCACGATGGTAACTAGAACTTTACTCATCTTTATACCTTATTAGCTTTCGCTTTCATTCTCATTCTTCCAATACTATTTCTAAGAAGCATCCCAGACACCTAATATCAGCATAAACTTAAAATCACCTATTCAGAATCCATGATGTGATAATTCAAGTTGGGTAAGAGAACCTTAGTGCGAAGAAGAGGAAGGGGAGGAAAGCAATTTAGAGCGATTAAAGTAGGCAAGCTTGCGCCTGCAAAGTATCCTTATTATAGTTTAGATGAAAATCATTCTGGTGTAATTGTTGATCTGGTTCATGAGAAGGGAAGGGATGCTCCATTAGCAAAAGTACGTTTTGAGAATGGTATTAATTCCTATATCCCTGCTTCTGATGGCTCGAAAGTTGGAGATAATATTGAAATGGGACCAGGAGCTAATGCAACAGCGAGAAACATACTTCCACTAGAATCCATCCCGGATGGAACCATGATATGCAATATTGAAAAGAATGCTGGTGATGGAGGAAAGTTGATCAAGTCTGCTGGCTCTTCAGCAGTAGTGTTTTCTCATGGTATGGAAGGCGTTACTATCAAATTTCCCTCAGGCAAGTTTTCCATGCTAAACCGTAGATGTAGAGCAATGATAGGGGCAATCTCAGGAGGAGGAAGGAGAGAGAAACCATTTCTGAAAGCAGGTAATAAGGAAAGGTATATGCACGCACGTGGCAAGCTTTATCCTAAGGTTAGGGGAATAGCTCAAGCAGCTGTATACCACCCACATGGAGGTGGCAGGCATCAGCACATTGGAAGGCAATCTTCAGTGGGTAGAACGACCCCACCAGGGCGAAAAGTTGGAAATATTGCTCCAAGGAAGACTGGGAGAGGACGGGTCAAGGAGCGCAGGTAATTTGGTTTTTATATAGACGGAACAATTTCTGCTTTCCGTTCTACATCAAAGGCTAACGATTACCTACTGTTCAAAGAATCATTCATTGAGAGGGTGGCAGCGATATTCAACGGATGAGCATTTAGAGTACGCGTCGATCTGTATTTGTCAACTTGTTCAGTTAGCATATGAATTGCCATGCAGATTAAATTCATATTCTTGCAGACTATTATGCAAGTTATTATGACGAAATGCAGAATGTCAGTTGTTGTCTTTACATCCTTCCTTCTTCTTGGAGGCATTGTGGTAGGCTTTTACTCCCCCTCCCAAGAAGCTATGGCGCAACATCATGGTGCACCACCCCCTGCTGCAGCTCTTGGAGACAGAAAATTGACATTAGATATGCAAATGAAACCGACAAATATTACTCAAAGCGGCGATGTACTAATGACGATTGCGTTCCTCGATGAGGAAAAAAATGCAAATGTTCAACATGTGACATTTAGAATGGATATTTCTAAAGATGAAAAGCACATCTTGTCTGACTTCTTCCACGATCATAACGGTGAAGTCAAATTGATGTTCAAAGATAAAGAAGGAGATTCATCAAGTCAAACAATCGGGGGAAACCAAGATGTGCTTACAAATGCTTGGATAGCTGATCCTGGGTCTCCTATAACGATCAGAGGTCCTGTATTCAATCAAAGTGGTAATTATGACATAGGTTTGGATTTAACTACAATAGACAATGACAAAACAGACTTAATAGAGCCTGTAGAATACCACCTTGATGTTAAAGTTTCATAGAGTTGAGATCTCGCTTTGTGGCAATTTAGTGAATACCCAGGTAATGAATCATTAGCATAAGATTCTTTTGCACGTTCTACCACATAATCCACGCTTGAAATCAAATTTCTTGAATTTCCACTATGGGGACATAGAAATACTTGCCAGTTTTTCTACTGGGTATAGTGATAAATCTTTTGTTCAATCTCTCTCCTCGTTGATGATCCGAATACTTGCCAGTTCTTGTTGGATGCATCACCGATCTCAAATTTTATCTCTGAGAAAATTTGAACATTAAATTGGATCTTTCCTTCATACCTCTTGACTTACGATCTTCGATTATGAGGTCTATCAAAACAGAGTTGAGTTCTCAGGATAATTTAACTAGTAATACTAAAACCAAGATGAATTCAATGACCTTTGACAAAAATGAAAATAGAGTAGCGGGTTTAGCAGATGATACTGACCAGCTATATACTATTCGGTGGATCAATGGTTCTCTAAAGGATTTTAAACTCTTTGTAGAAAATATACTACGAGACAATTATGATGAGTACATGGTAGCAGAAGATACTGAGGCAATTAATACCCTAACAATACTAAAACAAGGCGACGTTGAACAGTTTGGAATGTATATGTGTAGTCATTGTGGGACATTCTTTAAGAGTATAGAAGAAAGAACAGTGCATGAAAGAATCCATTATTTTATGTAACGTAGATTAATGATTTGTCGAAACCTCATTTATCTAGTACTCAGTGTAGAAAAGTATAGCTAATTCAAATATCTCGATTATTGATGGTAATCACAACTAGGATCTCACCTTTACCATGCCTAAGTAACTATGTAAGGTTTAAACAATTAGTTAGTAGATTTAATTTTAGCTGTAAAAATACCTGCTACGAACTCTACATTTGAAAAAGGTCAAGCCACGTATCACACTTGCAGCCTGTGAGCGTTACAAAGGCGAATCTACGACAGGCGCCCCTTTATCAGGGGTGATGAGGCGCGTACTCTACAATGGAGATGGTTCATATCCTAAAATCTCGTCGCTATAAGAAAGTTGACATCATTGTCTTATATTAAAAGCTATAATGTATTTACAATTCTTGAGTATGTTAGAATATTGCATACTAGCATAATTAGAAATATTGGTATTGGTAACGTGTCTGAAAAGACTATTTCTAGCATCAAAAAAGATATCGAGAAAGCCAGATCTCATCTTAATTGTCATGTCACCGAGGAAGGTACAATAATTAGTCTCGATAAAAAATGTGACTATTGCCAGGTTTATATGCAAGAATAGAATTCAGATTCTCTATTTCGATCAACTCATAACTATCATTTCCCCTCAAAGGGCGTTTGTTTTAGCAATTTTACTTATTTTTCATGAGTCACATCCCACTGGCTTGAGTGCAACGTGTTGTTGTAT
>JAATVS010000674.1 GCA_014523695.1 Nitrososphaerales archaeon TH5895 | reverse complement strand
TATGAATACTAAGTACATGTTCATTGTAGCAGCAATGGCAGTAATGCTCATCGGAGCAACAGCACTAGCAACAGAAGATGCATTCGCAGGAAAGAAGAAGTACGGAAAGAGTCAGGCAATCTCGCAAGCAAACGACTGTGGTAACGGATTCTTGCCAGAGAATGTTGGATGCCAAAACACTGCATCTCAAATTCAGGGCGACGAGAACGTAGTAGTCACAGCAGCAGATCAAGCATTCCCATAAGACATACATAACAACTGTAATTGGTTGAAAAACCAAGACTTTTTTTTGATTTTCAGCTGACAATACACATTATTTATTTACATGATATTAATTTGAGAATGTATGCTATAACAATTATTTGATTTCTGTATTCTATTGTTTTTTCTTAACTCACAATAATTACGGCCAATATAGTGCATTGCTAGAGTATGAATTATAGAGCGATAGCTACATTCAGAGTATTTGTGATCTTACTAACCACTGTGCTACTCATATCTCCATATTCAGTATTTGCTGATAGTTATGAAAAAGAGTCAGGTCGTATCGCAAATTAATGAATGTGGTAATTACTGGTTTCCAGTGAATATAATATGCTCTAACTTAAACTCACAAACACCGGGTGATGAAAATGATGTTGCAATGGCAGCCACTACCACTACAGATTCTAACCTAAATTATGGGGCCCCATTTCCGTAGAAGCTATATTTGACATGAAAAAATCTCTATCGATTCCAACCGGGACTAAAATAGCGAGTTTAGACAGATCAATTGAAATGAATGACTAAGATTTAATTAGATCTCAAATTCTTTCAAAGAATTTTCTGACATATTAAGATAAACTTGATTATCACCATAACGGTAAACCTTAGTTTTTGGAATTAAATATACAAATTCTTTTTTATTCTCACCATCTATTACAACCAGTTTATCTTTGTATTCCGCAAACACTCTTCCAATTTCTCTACTTTGGGCAATTTCATTATAGTTTATTATGACAGAAGCTCTGTGAGATGCATAATACTCTACTAATAAATCATCTTTGCTATCTCTCATTCTAAAAGTTCTTCATAAAAGTATATAATCGTTATACTGCTTTATTTCAAATTCATAAACCGATTTATAACGTAGATCAGATAGTATTAATCAATAATATATAAGAAATATCAATAAGTTAACATCTATGACTAAATATTTTGAGATTATGATTTGTTAGCAGAAGTTTCAATATCATATGACATAGATCTAATGCTGACTGGACAGAATATACTACCGATGGCTATCCAAGTCTTGACATCGATTATAATAGTTATATTCAATATTGCTTTTATCATTTTACAGTATCCAATCCCAACCATGAGATCAAGTTGGGGGGCCCGCTCAACAGTTCCACCAACTATGATCCTTGATCTGTTTCAATTCATAGATTTCATCAATTAATAGCCGACCGACCGCTATATTGCGTTCTTCTTCATCTTATTGACAACAGATGTTGCACCATTCTTTACATCATGTATACCTCTCTCATGCTCAGCTAATTCTGTATTTTCTTTAATCTCATGCCCAATAAGCTCCGCCCCTTTCATTATCTCATGCCCAACATGTTGAGCACCTTTTTTTAACCCGGTCATTTCTTAACAATTTTATTCAATATTCCATAAGATATAATGCAAAAAAAAGGTTTGACATGTACATCAAGATCAGTTGATGGAGAACTCAACTTCTGATTTAAGTTAATCTAAATAAATCAATTTTTCATATCTGTTAAACTACTCTCCCTAAGCTGAGCTACGAGACAGTTGATATGTCGAAATCACCCCGAACCTCAACAGTTTCTTTAATGGTATTTACTTCTCCTTCAACTTTCCATCTACCGCCATTTAGATGTGATAATCGTGGAGAAGATGTCCACATTGTTCCCTCACCGGTGACCCTTGCAATTCCACGTTGGTTTGCAGCCATTTGAGTTCCCGTGCCAATTCCAGTAATAGATTCGCCTTTATTAGTCATATGCAAATACCTTATAGTTAGAGTTGCACTTCCATCTGCTAACATTGTAGCTTCTACCGTATCCCAATGAACTCCCAACTAGTATTTGCCGGTAACTTGTCCCTTGTCATTGCTCTCAAACCTTACGATTACATTACTAATATCAATAATTCTGGTACTGGTCGCCTTGGCCTTTATAACGACATCATATTTGGTAGATGAAGTTTTTTTTAATAATGACCTGGCAGATGATCGTTTCTTCGAAGCTTTAATCATATCGGCGTATTATTAATCTCGTGACTATAATAGCTTTTAATATAATTGCAATCACTACAATATCTTTTTATTTCGGCTAAGAGAATCGACAACAGCGTGCATAGATTGCCAGTTAATGCTCAAGATAAATTCCGCGATCAACATGTATCAATACTCAGCGTCTTGGTTAGCCTTGATGGTTTACAGGGGGGGCAAGAATAAAAAGAATTTTCTCCGTAGTAATAATATATGTGATCTGGACATCCAAGTTTGCTACAAATATTACATCTATGTAAACTATCTATTTCATCACAATTCATCGTGTGACACTTTTTTCTAAACAAACAGATTTCGCTGGGCGTCACACACATTTAATATTATGTGACGAGCCATATCTGCATGAAGTTGTAAGCTCTTGGCGTAAGCGGACACATTGAAAGCATATTTCTTAAAATAAGATAATACATGTAAATCCGAGTTAACAACTCATTTGTAAATCTTGACTGATGATGATAATCTTAACTTGGGTGCGGGATCAAATTTGTACCAATTTAGCAATTGTTTTTATCTAAGTGTAAGATGTGGAACTATAATGACCAGACCTATTGAGCATGACAAGGTTCGTGACGCTTTATTCTTTCAGCTCGAACCAATTCTTTCAGCCTTTGAAAGAGCTTATCATATCGATCCGGAAGATTCATTCGAAGCTATCCATATCCTAGAAAAGTTATTGGAAGAACGATTGAAGATAGAAAAGGGCTACGATGATAAAAAGATTGAGGATTTCAAAAAGCACGCAGAACTGGAAATGAATAGACTAAAACCAAGGGCTTCGGATAGTGTATGGAAATAGTCTCAAATCTGTATGTACCAATCACGTGATTCTCTAATTCTACTATTGATTCCTTCATGCTGCAGTTATTTACTACAATATCAATTTGTCACGCTTCTAGTTTTGGGCAAAACATCACAGTGTAAATATGATTCATAAGCGTAGAATGTACAATTTTTTTATGTAGTAATCCTTCTATCCGATCCTAATTGTTCCTCTTAGATTAATTGTTTTTATCATTGCTAGGGAGAAAAATTTAGACTGAGAATACTTATATTATTACTTGTTGATTTAAACAGATAAAAATATTATATATTGTATATCATTAGATAGTTTGAATGATAAGTCAAGGCAAGACTGTCAGGAAATGAGTATGACGAGATAGCATGTCATATTATTCAAGGAGTGATTCCATTTCCTCTTATTTTTTGTTATATTAATACTAATGCACTGCCAGAAGTCAGATGATTAGCTCCATATTTGCTAATTAGAAGTAATTTCGGATTTTAGTTCTCTTAATGTCTTAGAGAGTTTTAGTAGTGACACAATATGACAAAGATTCTGATTCTTTAACTTTTATATGTAGTTAAACCTTAGTTAGTTCTAATTGTGAATGGAAAAAGAGTCAGAAAATGATATCATTGAAGAAGAGGATGATATAGACATTGATGACGAGTTTGAAGAAGAAGAAGAATTGAGTGATAATGACAATATTTCTGAATGAAATAAGAATGGGCTCGATTATGATACCACCACAACCTGAAACTTTTTGATACATTTCTTTCTGAGATTTTAACTACCTTTACGAAATGGTAGGACGGCCAGGGATTGGAAGAATGAACGAAAGGGACCGTCCTACCTGTCATGAATTTGTTTCTGTTAGCTCAGGTACACAGTATGAACTAGCATAAAAGGTATTCCGGAACTTGGTTATCTATGAAATCAGGGGAAAAACAACTA
>JAATVS010000114.1 GCA_014523695.1 Nitrososphaerales archaeon TH5895 | reverse complement strand
TGGTTTGCCGATTACATCTGGATTTGATACATTATAATCTACAAAAAGCTTTACCTGATTCCCAGGATCGACAGTCAAAGGTATGTAATGAGCAGCCGCAAGTCCTAGGGAGATGCTTTTAGGTTCATCCGAGGTTAGATTTGTCGTCAACTCTGTAGTTTGTTGTTGGGTAGGTTGGTCTGGAGTGGATTGGTTTTGTTGTTGAATTTCAATTTCAGGGAGATCGGTGCCAGGGAAGATTGTCACTTGTGCGTCGACGGGAGAAGAAACCAACAGTATTGTAATCAAGGGAAGCAAGACTGTCAACAATCTTGTTAAAGTCGGGGACATGAATTGATTCTGATATCAATCAGATATATATTCTATATTCAACATTTTTTGATGGATTTGTCATTGTTAAGAAATCATACCACTTCGACGTCGTGAGGAAGGCTTTCTATATACCCAGCAGAAGTGATTTTTATAAATTTTGCATTCTTTTGCATTTCTACAATTGTCTTTGCGCCACAATAGCTAAGCCCAGAACGAAGACCCCCAACCAACTGCCTAATTATGTCGACCACGCTCCCTTTGTAGCTAACCATTGCTTCTACCCCTTCTGGCACATAGTCATTCAGATCATCGGATTCGATTACCTGTGAACCCTCTTCACGGTACTTTCTACCCAAAGATGCATAAAAGGAAGCCATTCCTCTGTACATCTTAAACTTCTTACCGTTCTTCACAAGTGTCTTACCAGGACTTTCATCTGTGCCGCCAAATAGACTTCCAACCATAACAGAAGACGCTCCAGCTGCAAGGGCCTTAGTGGCGTCACCAGATGTTCTTATTCCGCCATCGGAGATAATCGGAATATCATAATCTTTTGTTACCTCGGCACTATCAATAACCGCGGTGACCTGAGGTACTCCAGAGCCTGTAATGACTCGAGTAATGCATATGGATCCAGAACCAACCCCGACCTTCACAGCATCTACTCCAGCTTGGATAAGATCCTTCGATCCATTTCCTGTTGCAACATTTCCTGCTATAAGTTCACAACTTGGAAACGCCTTCTTTATCATTTTTACTGCATTTATTGCGTTATCGCTATGCCCGTGTGCAATATCAACCACTATCACATCAGCCCCTGCCTCGAGCAATGTCTCAGTTCTTTCTAGAAAATCACCCTTGACACCCACGGCTGCACCTGCAAGTAATCTCCCTTTCTTGTCTTTGGAAGCGTACGGATACTGCTCCATCTTGAGAATATCTTTACTTGTAATTAGACCTATTATATGATATTTCGTATCAACTACCGGTAGTTTTTCTATTCTATGTTTATGAAGAATTTCTTTAGCTTCTTCTATAGCGATTCCTTGTTGAGCCGTGATTACATCTCTGCTCATTGAATCAGATACCTTTTTTGTTGGGTTACTCTCAAAGGTTATGTCTCGTCTGGTGATGATACCCATTAGCTTATGATCATTATCTTCTACGAGTAACCCTGAAACTCCATAGTCTGTCATCAGCTTTCTCGCATCTGTTACGTTCATGTTCTGGCTAACTGCATATGGCTGCTCAATCATGACGGATTCGGATCTCTTAACCCTCAAGACTTCATCAACCTGGTCTGCAATAGTCATAAATCTGTGTATAATCCCTATTCCGCCTTCGCGAGCTAGAGCAATGGCCATCCCTGACTCGGTGATCGTATCCATATTTGCGCTGATCAGTGGAATGTTAAGAAAAATATTGCGTGAGAGCCTTGTCCTCAGATTAGTTTGACTCCGAGAGATAATGTGTGATCTGGTTGGAGTGAGAAGCACGTCATCAAAAGTTAATCCTTCTTTAATCTCCAAATAATACCTTAATTAGGTGTTCAGTAGAGGGATTATAAGTTTTGCCTTAAATTTTTGTGTTAACTGCGACCGAGATAAGGGATCAAAGACCGTCGGTGGGTTTAAGGAGGAAACTTATTTGGCCATTTAGATTCATGTGGTCCTCACCTTTCAGGGGTCGTTAGAACCAACCGGGGTATCCAAAATACCAACAGATTAAAATAATATTTCACCAAAAAATTTGATGTTGCAGAGGCTTTATCTTTGAAAGGCGCAAAATATAACATTGCGATATTTGACACATTTAAGACTCGGAAGGATAAGTTCACCGGAGAAGCGAAAAGACAAAGAGGAATTATCGCCCATCTTGCCTCTGAACAAAGCCCAGAGTTGCGGACAAGAACCTCCATTGCTCATGTGATTGCGAAAAAGCATGGAATACTTTGGCAGAACATTTATTCAGGAATTTTCCGGGACCTTGACGAGGTCCTTATCCCTTCAGGCGTAGTAAAGGAGGGAGGCAGACTACCCTTAAGGCGTGGCCCAAGAGCCCTACAATTGGAAGGAGTACCATTCTATGAATTAACTGAAGCAGGGTTGTTAGTGGCATCATCAATTGAAGAGCTAGGGAAAGAGCATAGGACCAAGTCCTTAGAAGCATTTATTGGTTCACTAAAGCCCGCAAATAGGGACGAAGAGATCCTTTTTGACGGAATACTTCTCTTGATGAGCATTGCTCCTTATTTCGTATCGAAAATAATCAATGAATACATTCATTCCTATAGTATTGGTGTAGTAGATAGCATTATACCTATGAATGTGAAAAACTTTAGATCGGTCATTTCTGAGCACATTGGAGTCGAAAAGGAGCTACTCGAAGCATTTGTGAATTCAAGCGAAGATAAGCAGAAACTCATTATGGATTTTATGAGGATTCTTACTTAATTGGGCGAAAGTCTTTTATGAATTTTATCAAAATTATACAATGTTCCGATCTTAGTTTAAGTCTTGAATGAAATAGTATCATCTTTATTACAAAATGCAACAAGTACTATGCCATGAATCTGAGGAAGATGAAATCTCAAAGTGAAGGAATACGGTTCGTAATGCGTTGTTATGATAGCATGGCCAAGTAGCAATAGTAGGTCAAACAAATTCCTAAGAATACAAGATCTTGTAAACCAGGTCACAAGAACCAGAAACTCTGGTTTTTAGGGATGAATCAATCTTTATAAATAAAATATATTAATATCTACTGGATACTGGTCGTCTGTCGTTGGTGCATATAAAAAAACTAGAGGTCTATGGGTTCAAGTCTTTTGGTTTCAAAAATTCCGTCCTAACATTTGATAAGGGGCTTATTGCAGTCACTGGTCCAAATGGTTCTGGAAAGAGTAACATTCTCGACGCGATAATGTTTGCTCTTGGAGAAAATAGCCCAAGGGTACTCAGAGTGGATAAATTTCAGTCACTATTTCATGACAGCCATAGTACCCATCATAAGATGATCCATGTAAGCCTCACCTTCGACAATCACGATCGAGGAATCCCGATTGACTCGGATAATGTCACGTTGACAAGAGATATGGAAGGACAAGCAGGAGAAAGTGAGTACTATCTCAATGGAAAGAAAGTTACGAAAGGGACCATAGTTGAGCTTTTGGAGATCGTAATTGCTACCTCGAATAAGCTGAATATCGTACAACAAGGGATGATAACTAGGATTTCCGAACTCAATTCTGACGAGCGAAGAAGGATTATTGAAGATATAATTGGTTTGTCTTACTTTGATGAGAAGAGAACTGAAGCCTTAAAGCAGCTAGATGAATCCGATAGACGTTTAGAAGTTGCTTTTGCACGAATCGATGAAGTTAGAAAGAGAATTGATGAACTTGAAATTGAAAGAAATGAACAATTGAAATTTCTCAGTATTGAAAATGAAATCAAGAGATATCGAGCCATCAGGATTTCGAACGTTATCGTATTAACTCGATTAAAGACTGAATCAATAGCAAGCCGCTTAAGCAGTTCCAGGTCTCGTTCTTCATCATTGGAAACTGAGATTAGTAAACTGAATGCTGAAATCGAGGGTATCGAACAGGAAAGGGGGAAATATATGAAAGAATTAGATATCACAAATAAAGATAAGGCATTAGTAGAAGGTAAATTATCAAACATTGTCTACCAATCAGAAAGGAACCGAGCAGTTCTGAAAGAAGCAGATCAGCGAATCATAAATATTCAAAGAAGGTTGAAATCAATTGAACTTGAGAAGGCAATGCTCAAGGACAAGCTGTCTAGTTCACAGTTGACATTAGAAAAGCTTGAGCATAGCATTCAATTGAAGAGGTCCGAGATGAGTGATCTTTCATCCGAACTAAATACGACAAATAGAAAGATAGACAAAATAGCATCCACAGAAGGTGTGTATCATACTAAGAAGGCTAGTATTGATGGTAGAGTGAATGTATTACTTCGAATTCAGAGTCATTTTGAAGCAGTCCTCGCAAGGCTGGAGGAGAGAAGGGCACAAATACAGAGATCTATGGATATTATTGAAGCAGAGGTCTTGTCGTTACGAAATCAGATCTCTAAGTTCAACATTCTGGATCAGTTGCAAAGGAATGACCTTCAAATATATCTACAACACCTTCAATCATGTAACAAGTCTGCAGAGAACCTTCTGGATACAAAGAAACGTGTTGAACAAGACATCTCTACCTCATCACGACTTGTAGTTACTGCACAACACGCTGTATCGCCTAGGCATGACGATATTACTGAGGTCATGAGAAATCCTAATACCGAGTACTTTGCCGTTACAAGTTTGTTAGAAGCCTCAAAGTACCTAGGGATAGTAGGAATAGTGCAAGACTTGATAAAGTTCGAAAGAGTCTATGAGAGAGCTATTCTCGCTGCTGCATCAGATTGGATGAGTGCAATTGTAGTATCCAATATTAAATCGATGATTTCACTTCTTAGGTATTCAATGAACAAAAAGTTACCTAGATTTAGAATAATCCCTCTCGATATATTGAATTATCATAGCAGAAAATCAGAAATAGATAAACTTTACGATACAGACTCTATTGGCATATTAGGAAGTTTAGACAGGTTTGTAAGTTCTGGGTACCCACAATTAGTGACGTTCCTATTTCGGGACATAATACTTGTTCGAACATCATCAACTGGCTACGAGTTAGCAAGGAGAGGATTCAAATCGGTATCCTTGTCAGGCATATCATTCGAACCAAGTGGTGTACAAGTATCGATTGATTTCGGATCAAAAATCTTTGATATGAGCAAAACCGCTCTAACTACGGAGGTAGTAAGAAAATTAGAGTCTTCCACAAAACATCTCGATTCATTTGTTGAAATGAAAAAATCAAACCTTGAAGTACTAACAAACCATCTGTCGAAACTAGAGCAATTGGAATTTAGGGCCGAAACCAACATTACAAGGTTACAGGAAAGAATTTCTTCCATATGCGAGTCGATCTCTAGTGTGGAAGATTTGTTAAAAACACGAATCTACGAAGCCTTAGCACTTCAAGAAAAGTGGGAAAGTACTGATAATATGCAACTGTTGTTTGAGACTCGCCTGTCTCAATCCAAATCCCTTATGGGTAAATTAGTGATGTTGTCAGAAAAGATAGACAAGCTGCATGGAAGTGGCGAATTTGCAAGCTTGCAAAGTGAAAAGAACAGTATCTTGAGGACCATCGAGAAAACTGATCTGGAACACAGACAGAAAATTACTGAATCCACCCCGATGAGGTCCATGGCACAAGCCACTCAACAACAGATTAAAGAACTCGATGAAGAGGAGAATCAACTTCGTTATGAGTTGCAACAAAAGCGTAACGAATCAGGTGAAATGCAAAAGAACCTAGATATCGTGGATTCTGAAATCTTGACGCTTAGACAGAAGGAACAGAATATTATTGATTCGACTGGGAAATCTTACGGTGTGATATCTGACTACGAACAGAAAATAAAGATGATTCGAGAAAATGAGCGCAAATTGTCTAAGGAATATTCTACCCTAGACCGTGATATTGCCATCGATAAAAGGGACATCGAACAGTTAGGTGTTAAATACGAAGAACTAACAGCTGAGCTTATGTCCTTAAATTATGAAGAAATGCCACAAGACCTAAATGTAGACTTAATATTGGAGAATTTGAACGCTGAGTATGAATCTATAAGAAACAGGGTTAACTTACGTGCGAAAGATGCGTATTCTGAAATAATTGAAGGTTATCGAAGTATGTCTGAACGTAGAAATGAGCTTGAGATCGAACGTAACTCGATCGTTGAATTCATAGAAGAGATTGCCAAAGAAAAAAGTCAAGTATTTGATGATGCATTTTCCAAGGTGGATCAGAACATCAGAGAGACATTTGCCCAAGTGACTGGTGGATCAGCTTGGCTTGAAATCGAAAACCCCGCTCAAGAAACAAGTGGTATCATGCTAGTAGTACAATTTCCTGACAAACCTAGGCGTGAATCTACGTCGCTTTCTGGGGGAGAAAAAACTATGGCTGCAACAATATTTCTGTTAGCATTACAGTCACTAAAACCCTCTCCTTTTTATCTCATGGATGAAGTTGATGCCCATCTAGACGCGCAGAATACGGAAAGATTGCTAAGTGTTCTCTTAAGACGATCTATAGATAACCAGATTATAATGGTGACTCTGAAAGATTCTACCGTTGCCAAGGCAAGTCTAGTTTATGGGGTCTATCCCAAAGATGGTGTTTCCCATGTGGTAAAATATACTCATGGCAAAAAGCTAAGCCCAAGCATACAGTCTGATCCGTGATCCTGACGCGTA
>JAATVS010000673.1 GCA_014523695.1 Nitrososphaerales archaeon TH5895 | reverse complement strand
CTTATGGAATTGTCTCAGTCTCATTTACAGGGTTATCTTGCTATTTGATATACCTAGGACTCTACTCTTCGGCGGTTACTGTTTCTCAAGATACAGCATTACGACTTTCGATTAGAAAGTCTCTAACTGACCAATCAAAATTTTTGCATAGTTTGGGCACAGCTCAGATGGAACAGGAATTACAATCAACTGTCTTGAAGATTGCAAAAAAACATTCTGATGTATTGACAAATAAGACTGGAGTTGAAGCTTCAATGACAGATAGCGATATCAAAGAGTATATGACAATGGTATTAAATGAGATTCATAAGAGTTGAATAATATTATTGTGAGCAGCGGACGACCAAGGCATTACTATCATAAATATTGTGATTATACTAGTATTATTTAGCTACCGTTAATATCCATCGGTATATTTGAATAACTTGTCTGTATAGATAAATACTGGTTGACTATGGGAAGGGGAATAACGAAGTTTTACTGTCACTAGACCCGCCTTCGCTATTGCTCAAATCGCTATCAGCATCTGGATTTTCGGAATTATCATAAAACTGAATGTATCCCTCAACTGGACCAAAATCATTATCTCTACAATAATAACATTTAGATGAAAAACTGCTCATATTTACTCTTCCTGATTCTCCAGTATGCATTTATTTAATCGAGTTAATAGTTAAGTTAGATCGACGTCTTGGGCAAATTAAATCTCATTAGCATTATTCAATGGGCATGTAATCGAAGGGCGATGACTGTGGCCACACAAAACATTGGTTATTCTGTCTTTTTATTATCAACCAAAGCCGCAGACTCTGCCCTAGCATGTAAGGTCTAGGTAATCTAGATAACCAAACTATTTCTGTTAGTTTATCTACATTAAGCAAATTCGATTGCTCTCTTAAATCTGATCTTTATTCTACCAGATAATAATAAAATTGTCGGTAACCAATCCATTTCAGAAAGGCTAGCGCATAGATTCACACTCTTCTTTGGACCATCCTCGTTTAATCGGTACTATATTACGTGTGCGAGGATGTTCTACCCACCAGTTCACCAGACCATTGCAATTACCGCATCGTAGTTCAATTCTTGAACCATTTATCCTGAAATATTCTACTGGCTTCGAACTATTATTCATGTGCTCATTACAGTTACAATCTTTAGTGCTAGACATCTTGTAGTGATACCACAAATCTTCGAAAAACAAGATAATATTAGATGTGATCAATAGGACTATCAAAAGAGTATATTATGGATGTTATGTTACTTCATAGCGTTTGCTTCAGCTAGTCAAATATTATAAATCTCATGTCTTATTTTTGTTCCAATCATTTTAGAATTCCCGCAAATCGGCCATAATTTATGGTAGCTGTTCCACCGTCTATGACTACCTGATTGCTTCTTTCAGTTGCTGGGAGTTCAAAAGAAAACACATCTCCACCTGTTTGCTCTTAGACATACTGTATCAACTGCGACTTCCTTATATGTAACTGGGGAAGGTTCATTCGCAAATTCTTGTAAGGATTCATAAGACTTAGTATCTAGCGCAATGCTATGTGAGCAGCATGAAGTCTGTTTAAATATTATGATAAATATGAATGTGTGACGTCGAAGCAGGACTGCCAACACGGAATGGCTTGTTCAATTCAAGATTGTAAATGTGAGTGCCACATGCGAAGATAGTACTCCTGAAACCCCTAACCTGGAAGATTACAAAAGTCCTCCTGATCGGGAACAAGAACATCACAATGAAGAATTGGAAACTCATGGAAAAAGAAGCTAACTCAAATTGAATATATGAAACCTATTTCTATACATAACAGATATTTGACCTAAGTATTCATTCTAACCTCGCATAGAAGAGGTTAAAGTCATGCATCTCATAACTTTCAGAATGAATGGATTATACCTAAAAGTGTATAAATTGAGAGTATATCTATTTTGCACTCCTAATTAGTATGGTAATGTCGGTCGTTTATTACCTTCCTATACACAGACCACTTGGATTACTTGTCTCACAACTGTTGTCTACATACTGATTTGCATTGATGTTTGTTGGTAGTCCGTTTGCATTGTTAAGGTCAATGACATTCTCAAGTACGTTATTTGCTGATATT
>JAATVS010000672.1 GCA_014523695.1 Nitrososphaerales archaeon TH5895 | reverse complement strand
ATAACAGACATCACGAAAGACAATATTGAATATTGTAAAGAATTAATGCAAATATCAGAACTTCGTCACCTGGATGGAATTAAGGGTAATTTTGCAATAAGTGAAAAAGCATACGTAGCTTCGGCTACGTTGCAAGAAGCGTCCCTACTCCAACAGGTCATATATAGCAATGTTAGAGCGATTCTTGATCAGCAGCAATATGTTTTTGAAACTTTATGGAGTAAAGCAATTCCTGCTGACCTAAAGATAAGAGGAATTGAAGATGGTCTTGACTTAGGAAGGACAGACATAATCCAAAGTCCAAGAATGATACTTGATTTATTGACAAATATGATAAAATCAGCTACAACTGAAATATTGCTAATGCTTCCTACGATCAATGCCTTTCTTCGTGAGAATCGAATAGGGGTAATAGAACTTTTAAAGAAATCCGCGACAGAGAATAATGTAAATGTTAGAATCATAACTCCCAGTAATGATGCTGTCGAAAAAATACTGCAAGATACAGGATCTACTTTAGCGGTGAGCGAAGAACGGCCGGAAAACCAGAAAAAAGGGAAAGGTATTGAAGTACAACGTAGCAATATTCAATTCAAAGAGACAGCGGTCACTACAGTTACTACATTAGTTGTCGACAGAAAAGAGTCGCTAGCAATAGAAAAGACAGATGATTCAAAACTAGATTTTATAGAGGCAATAGGATTAACTACTTATTCAAACAGTGAACCCACTGTAATATCCTATGTTTCAATCTTTGAGGGCTTATGGAAGCAGGGTGAACTGCTAAACCAGCTGGAAGCACATGATAAAATGCAGAGAGAATTTATCAATATAGCTAGTCATGAAATGAAAACACCTACCCAAGCCATTCTTGGGACCAGTGGGCTATTGAAGTATTATCCAGAAAGAAAAGATGAATTAATAGAAATAATACAAAGAAATGCCAAAAGACTTCAGACGCTCATTAATAATATACTGGATGTAACACGAATTGAGAGTCAGACGCTAATACTAAATACGGAACGATTTGATATGCGTGAATTGGTATCTTCTGTGATAGAGGATTACAATGATAGGGCAAAAGTTAGTAATATTCAAATAGTCAACAAAAATAATATCAGCATTAATCCTATTTTCGTACATGTAGATAGGGACAGGATTGTCCAGGTTCTCTCCAATCTATTAAGCAATGCTATCAAATTTACAAACCATGGGGAAATATCCATTAATTTATTTGAAAAGATTCAAGATAAGGAAGGAAAAAAAGAAGTCATTGTAAGTGTAACTGATACAGGTAGCGGAATAAATGGTGAAATTTTTGGAAGGCTATTTTCAAAATTTGCTTCAAAGTCATATCAAGGTACCGGTTTAGGATTATTCATTTGCAAAAGTATTATACACGCCCATGGAGGAAGGATATGGGCTGAAAACAATAATAATATAGATGGAGATAAGAGTAGCGGGGGGGCTACTATTACATTTAGTCTGCCTAGTGCCGCCTCAGCGGATGGCGAAAATTAACAATGGATAATAACAGGATTTTAGTAGTTGATGATGAACCTGATCTTACTCAGGTTTCTACATTGGCTTTGGAGTATCATGGATTCAAAGTCGATTCATTTAACGACCCGCAAGAAGCATTATCAAAGTACAGGCCTGGTTTGTATGATTTAGTTATACTTGATATCAAAATGCCCAAGATGGATGGCTTTGAATTATATCAGGAAATAAAAAAGAAAGATAGCAACGCCAATGTTTGTTTTCTTACAGCAAGTGAACAATACTATGAAGAATTCAGAAAGAAAGATTATCTTGCGCTGGATCGAAATCTGTTTATTAGAAAACCAATAGAAAACGAAGAGCTAGTAAAGCAAATAAAGAAAATGATTAAGAGATAAGATCAAAATATAGTATAAGGGGACCGTTAGTTTGTCTCACTGTAGTTAAACAACTTATTTTTGAATATGTTTATCTTATTACAGGCCTTATCTATTGAGTGCCATGCTAAATCTATAATTTCACTTAGTCCTGTAGTTTCATATTGTGCTGGTAGTTCTTCATTTACATATTTTTGAATGTTAACTTCAGATTCTTCTTTAAGCAATTGAACTCTAGCATTGGTCTTGCCTAGATACCTTCATTATTTCACAAATTTGGCGTTGCGTCTTACCTCTACTTAGAAGCAGTCTAATTTTATCTCTAACAAATTCCTCTTCATTTTTTTGTTCTCAAATGTTCAATTTATAGCGTTTTATCTATATAGTAACTAATTGATAAGTTGGCAACCTTATAAGAAAGAGGATAGAATAGACCAGGAGCTGGAAGACTCACACGGAGAATATGCAAAAATGAAGGCATTCGAAAAGCAAATCCCATTATATAAATGCTATTTGAAGAAAGAAGGACTTGCGGAGCTAGATAGGCTCACATTAGAAAATATGAAGGTATGGTAAATGTCACACTTGTTGGCTCTAGTACCACATGAAGAAACGATCTATAAATTCAGTGAAATTACAAAACGAAGTGGTTAAGAGATATTGATCGGCTATATAGATCATACTCTAGAATCGAGTGTATGAAAACCAAGGTAAAGGAGCAGACCAAGGTTCTTAGAATATCCTTCAACAATTATTATAAAGGCCAAGCTATTGTAAAGTGCTAAATCCTATTTAAGGGAGTAAATTACAGTCCAACTAAAAAAACACTTTTAGCGGAGTATTACACGAATTAGATAGACTCTCTAACATGAGCGACTTTCAAGGATGCTTACATTTTTCTTGCTGGTGAATATCAGGTAATACGAATGGGACCGATGCAATTATTACTATTAGTTGCAAGTATCCCTAACGCCGCTGCTGCAGCCCAACCCACTTCTTGCATCTCTATTTCGAATAAAGTTACACTGAATACATCTACTGCTCCGTACTTCATACAAAAGTAGTCCGAGACTATAGTTCTATAGTTCATAGTAAGATAATCGGCCAAGTTTTTGTTTTTGAGTAAATTTTGCGGAATAGGTCTACGCGACGACGATGGACAGCTATCTATATCGTCCCTTATGACAGATATAACCTACCGTGTATGCATTATATGGAACCGAATCCTAATAGTACTTTATATAGTGCGGAGGAAGCGGATTTAGATAAATGGAAATGAAACTTGAATTGGTGGCAATTCCAGTAACTGATGTGGATCGTGCACGTGATTTTTATAAAGATAAGTTAGGTTTTAACTTAGATCATGACCATACCGTGAGCGAGAAGCTACGTTTAGTTCAAATGACACCTCTAGGTTCTGCCTGTTCAATTTGTTTCGGAATTGGTATCGCCGACAATATGAAACCCGGTTCTATCAAAGGTCTACAAATGGTAGTCAAGGATGCTCAGGCCGTTCACGATGAGCTTAAAAAGCGTGGAGTTGATATTAGTGACGTCGACACACAAGCTTGGGGTAAGTTCGTTTATTTTAATGATCCAGATGGCAACGCTTGGACCCTTCAGGAAGTACCTCCGCGCAGCCAATTTAAAATCTAGAAGTAAAGTATTTAAAGCTACTTATGCTTTCATCCGTAATTCATCTTTAAAGCCCAAAGTTTACTCGCTGCTTCAAACCAAGATATGTCGTATCTTTCCTGAAATGCATCCATTATCCGCAGCCATGTTGGCCAAATAGGGAGGCAAAGAGGTATTGTTAATCTTCTTACCTCTGGATATTTTACCTTTGTTAACCCTTTCTTGACCATTCTAATTATTGCTACTTAGACATAGTAACGACAATCTTACTGCGTTCAGACTCTAATTATTTTGGCTTGTATTACACTCCATTCTGTCTTTGATCTTGAATTTTACTATGTTGGAAATCCTGTGCCGCCCCTGTAACCT
>JAATVS010000113.1 GCA_014523695.1 Nitrososphaerales archaeon TH5895 | reverse complement strand
CCTTTTGTGATTTCTAACAAAGTTTGAATACAATTTATATGATAGCCCCAATATTGTGTGTCTCTTACTTTTCCATGGATTTCTTCGGCAACCAGATGCCCTTTTTGCACTGACAACTTAAAATTTGCCTTTCGCCTGATTGCCGCAGAGCCTATAAAAGGAATGGTCCGATCTAGACCGACATCCACAACCCAAGTCCCCCCATCCCTCATCAAAACCCCAACTCTAGTTTCTCCGCCTTGGACCTCCGATGCCCTTATGAATTTCTTGTGGTGAGGGGACTGTATGGGAGTAAGCATCCCGGCGTACTGTAGCAGTTTCATTTTAGGATATATCAATTTCCTCAAATATTGAGGCGTGTCAAGATATTCAAGCAGTAGCGTAATCAATGTAAGATCGTCTTTGCGAACGCTTGAGGATACATCATGGTAGACGTAAACTGTTTCGACTCGAAAAATAGAAAAGGAGCGAGCGAACTGAGCTACCCGTAGACTCTTTTCCAGAAGCGATTTCGAATCGATTAGCGATGAATCAGGGATTGCTACGGACAGAGAAGGAATTGGAGATTCCATCTATTCTTTTAGTAATAAATTGACTTTGGATTGTAGTCCTCCGTCAGCGCCAAAGGAGATATCCCGTACCAAGCCTTGTCGATCTATAAGAATAGTCGAAGGGGTTCCTTTGAGCTTGTACTCCTCGAATGTAAGGGCTGAATACTCCTTGGATCCCAAGTATTGCTTTGCGCGCTCAAAAAGCATTAGTTTGTCCTGCTTGCTATAGGTCTGGTAGCCGCTTACGTTTTCTTCAAGAAAATCTAGGACCTGCTTTTCCTGAACCTTGCCCGAGGTTCTTATTAGGGCATCCATGGCGACAGGATGCGGTATGGTATAGGGGAGTTTGTTTCCGTTCTCCACTCTGCCGTACATGCGAAGGGCACGCAACGTTTCACCGATCACCTCGCCCTTTGTTAGAAGTAGTCTCAAGTTATCTAATGTATTTTTATCATAGTCCTCAAAAGCAGTAGCTATTCCTAAAACTTTAACCTCGCTTTTGTCAGTGTTGTTGTAGACACCAATAACTTCCGGTATACCATGCAAGAAACAACCGGGACAGTTAACTTGGAAGACCTCAACTACTACGACTTTACTTTTTTCTTTATCTATATTAGTCGGTACTCCTTGAACCCACTCGCCAATTCTTAAATTCGGCGCTCTTTTCCCGATAAGCGAATCCAAGATCGCATCCATAGTTTACGTAGCTAGATTCACTGGCCCTTCGAGGCTTCTCTTTGCTTGGCTAACTTGGCATAGCCTTCGAGCTCTTCATCTAAGACTTTCCTCATCGTTTTGGTGTTTGTATCTATGACAGCCATTTTGATATTCCTGGTGCTGTTCTTATCTTCGCTCACCAAATAAATTGACTCAATGGCAAGAGATCCACACTCTTCCAGACTGATGTCCATCTTATAGCTCTTTTCCAAGTATTCAGTGACCTGATCACTTCCTGCGCCAATCGCAACCGCATCATATCCGATATATGTTCCGCTAGGGTCAGTCAAATATAGTGACGCGCCAGTTTCATCAACCCCTGCCAAAATGAGGGCCACGCCGAATGGTCTTACACCAGCGTATTGTGTAAATTGTTGCGCCATATCTGCAATATTCTTGGCCACGCCTTCCACATCGACAGGTTCATCATATATCAATCTATTACTTTGTGCAAAAAATCTCGCATGATCCACTTGTGACCTTGCATCTGGGATATAGCCCGCTGCAGCAACGCCAATGTGATCGTCAACTTGAAATATTTTCTGCGTAACGTTTGAAATTTGCAATTTTCGGGTCTTTTCTTCAACCGCGAGGATGACCCCTCCATTATACTTCAATCCAACTGCAAGAGTCCCTCTTCTAACTGTCTCTATTGCATATTCTACCTGGTAAAGCCTCCCATCAGGAGAGAAAACTGTGATAGCTCTATCATATCCCGCTGCTGCTGGTAACAATTCATTCTAATCTACTTAGATGAGTTCAATTTAAATTTACCTTGGGTCACTTATATATGATCACGCAAGTCAAACTTATATTATGAAGGAGGAGAGGGTGACTTTTATAGGTCATAGGAACATACGGTGCCTCCACAATAAAACAATCGAGATTACAAAAGCGGTTTCAGTAAGCACGAGGGGAGATTGTATAGCTGGAGTCTCTGCAAGCAAGGCGTGTAATGATTTTGATAAGGAGTTTAAGGCAAGGTTCAGTGAAAGTGGGAGAAGGGTGAATCTTGAAATTAAAGTAGACGAGCAGATCTTTAGGATGCATGGTTTCACAGATCAGCGCTTGACGTTGTCACACGAACACGACATTGTCATCAGAAGGAGTAACTACGTATGCCCTCGAACTCTATGCGTGCTTTGCAACAAAGCCTCTTTCGATATACCAAGAGAAGTGGTGTTAAAGCTACAAAACCCAGCCACAGCAGCAGAACTAAAGATAATTGTCGAGTAGTAAGAGTGTGAGGAATTAAATTGAATTTACTAAATTTTTTCGCCGGTAATTTTTTCGTAGACGAAAATGTATCGATCGCTCATTTGACTGATTATTCTATCGGGTATTTTGGGTGCCTTTGGGATTTCGCCTTTCATGGCCAAACGGGACATTTCCTTCTTAAAGCCTATTTCGATCAGCCAATCTCGCAGTAACTGTTTGTCATAACTCCCTTGTGTTTGTCCAGGTTGGTAATCTTTCTCAAGCCAAATTCTGGATTCATCTGGACCTATAGAATCGGCGAGAGTTAACTCTCTCTGTCCATCAAAACCAAATTCCAGTTTAACGTCAGCAATTATGAAACCAGATTGTTTCGCGATGGAAAACATGGTGTCGTAAATCGCAAATGATCGATCTTCTATCCTCTTAAGAGTACCACGTCCTAAGATACCTGAATCTATAATCTTTTCTCGCTCAGCTGGGACATCATGCTCTTCGGATTTAGTTGTTATCTCAAAGATTGGACGGGGTAATTTTGCTCCTTTCATTAGGGATAAATTACTTCCAAATAAGGATTTGAAATCAGTGTCTGAAGCATATCGTTCCAACATGGATCCATAATAGTACCCGCGAACGATAAATTCGTATGGAATCATTGATAATTTCCTCACTTCCATTGCATTGTTTTGTCTCATTCCGATGAAATGATTGGGAACATTCAACTTATTGAACCAGTAGTCTGCAAACCTGCATAATACCTTCCCCTTATTTGGAATTCTCTGATCAAATTTTACGTCGAATGCCGAAACTCTGTCGCTGAATACCATCAACAAATTTCCACTCTCTAGTTCGAAAATATTTTTCACCTTACCCTCGCGCAAAAGGCGCATAGTTATGATCTTCAGATACAGTTGTTATCCCCACATATATTTAATTCAGCAACCGCAATTGCTCTGGATATTAGGAGGTCATGGTGGGACTTGAACCCACGACCTAAGGTTTACAAAACCTTCGCTCTACCAAGCTGAGCTACATGACCAGTGCTTCAGTTGAACCTATTCAATAGGTATTTAATAAGTTGTTCATCAGAACAATCTGATGTTGCCATTGAGCATTATTGTTTTTCTTTCGGAGATCAGGCATGAACAAAGGCAATAACAGTAAGAGGAAATACATGGTGTTAGTGTCGATACAGAATAAGAAGTATCTCCCCGATCCTGAAGGAGAAACTATCTTAAAAGACCTAATCCTAAAGGGAGGCTTCGACGAAGTTGAGGGAGTAAGGTGTTCAAAAACCATAAATATGTTGGTTAGATCAAAGACTGAAGAACAAGCCAAGAAGCTGGTACTAAAGATGTGTGCCGAATTAAGGCTCTATAATCCTGTCGTAAGTAAATGCGTTGTCACTGTGTCTACTACTTCCTCAAAAAGTTAGGAATACCATTTCAGATGTGGTCATTCTCAATACTGATAAGTCGTAGTGTTATTCAGTTAAATGTCAGCAGCAACATTTAGTTCATTCACTATACCTATAGCCCAAACAATCATCATTATGATTTTTTGATTCTTATCTATTCCCGAGAAGATCCAAGTAGAAATCCAAGGAACAATCTGAGTAATATTCAGCGGTTATATGGATAGATCAAGCTTCGCGCCATAACGAAGAATCTTTATTGTTATGATAATCTTCATCAAGCAGTAGCAGAAAGAGTACATATTAAATATCTGTAAGAGATAATCAATAACAAAACCGACGATGAGAAAAATCGGTGTCGTTGTATTTCCTGGCACAAATTGTGAGCGAGATGTATTCCATGTGTTGTCTGATGTACTACATATAGAAACCGAATACATTTGGCATGATAGGCAAGACCTGGATGGGTTTGCTGGGCTGGTGCTTCCGGGGGGCTTCTCTTATGGAGATAGATTGAGAGCTGGGGTGATTGCAGCTCACAGTCCGATAATCCATCAAGTGAAGAAGATAGCAAAAGATGGCGTTCCAGTGTTGGGCATATGCAATGGATTTCAGATACTGATTGAATCAGGTTTACTTCCCGGTGCGTTGGTGAAAAATGAACGATTAAACTTTGTGTGTAAATGGATTGACGCTAAAGTCAAGAACACCACGACACCCTTCACTAAATTATTCCAAAAAAATCAGCAGATAAGGATGCCCGTTGCACATGGCGAGGGTAGATATGTTGCAGATGGTCTAACCATAAAGAGGTTAAGACAAAAGAATCAGATAGTGTTGAGTTTTCTAAATGAGAATCCAAATGGATCAGCTGAGTCGATTGCTGCGATATGCAATCCGGAAGGGAATGTGGTAGGGATGATGCCTCATCCAGAGAGAGCTTCTGAGGGAGTATTATCGCCGGTGGCAGCTTGCATAGATGGTTCAACGTTTTTCCGGTCGCTGATGCACTATTTAGGTGAAGCGTACTCGACTTGAATATTGGTGCAGTAAGAATTGAGTGCATTAACAGCGAATGAAATCTCCCACCTGAGAAAATCTCTGAGGAGACATCCAACAGAAACTGAATTCCAAATGGTTACTGCTCAATGGTCTGAGCATTGTTCTTACAAATCCTCAAGGAAAGATATATCTCAGCTGCCGTTATCGAGAACCCGAATTGGGTTAAACGGCGGTTTTGATGCAGGATTGATCGAGATAGGCAATGACCTTGTTCTAACGGTACGTATCGAGAGTCACAACCACCCCTCTGCGATTGAGCCATATGGAGGTGCAGCGACAGGTGTTGGCGGGGTAGTTCGAGACATATTGTCAGCAGGAACCAGGCCGATAGCTCTTATGAATGGTCTCCGCTTTGGTAACATTAATGGTAACAACCCGAAGGTGAATCAACACACACGTTGGCTTCTCAGAAATGTAGTTCGAGGTATTTCAGATTATGGTAACTGTATTGGGGTTCCAACCATAGGGGGAGAGCTTGAGTTTGATAAATCCTTCGATAACTATTGCTTGGTTGATGTGCTGTGCATAGGCCTCAGCAAGACTAGCGAAGTAGTTCCAAATTTTGCGGACACGGAAGATTTGATCTTTCTGTTAGGTGGGTCTACAGGCAGAGATGGAATTCACGGAGCTGCTTTTGCATCTGCTGGGTTAAATCGCGAAGATAGATCAGCAGTTCAGATACCCGATCCTTTTCTGAAAAAGATACTCATTGAGGCAATCTTGGAGGCAGTCGAGAAAGGGTATATTAATGCAATGAAAGATTTAGGTGGGGGCGGTCTGGCATGTTGCTTATCTGAAACGTCCTACAGTTTGGGGAAGGGCTTTGATGTCGATCTTTCTCGCGTTAGACTAAGAGAGGAAGGAATGACTCCGACGGAAATCTTGATCTCCGAATCTCAAGAAAGAATGTTTCTGATCGCAGGTAAAGAAAATAGAGAATCACTGGAAAAAATATTTGCTAAGTATGAGGTAGGATATTCCATAATTGGGAAAGTCTGCTCTGGTCACAATATCAAGATAAGGCATCATTCAAAAGTAATAGCAGACATTCCATCGCAAATTGTTGCATGTGCTCCACTTTTGAATAGAAGATCTGCTTATCCATCTTATTTGAGAAAGAAAGCAGCTACAAAGCTACATTTACCAAAGAACCTCAGTCCAATTTTGTTAGATCTGCTAGGTACGCCTAACCTTTGCAATCGTTCCTGGATTTACGAACAATTCGATTCTGAGGTCGGGTTAAGGACTGTGTTAAGACCAGGAGAAGGCGACTCTTCAATTCTACGGTTAGTTGACGGAAAGTATGTTGCAATGTCCCTGGATGGAAACTGCAGACGATGTTACCTCGACCCATATCAAGGAACCCTCGGATGTTTATCTGAAGCAGTACGCAATGTGATCTGCTCCGGCGCTTCTCCTGTGGGGCTGGTTGACCACCTACAATTCGGTAGTCCTGAAAATCCGGAGGTATTTTGGACATTCAAGCAATCAATAGCAGCAATTAAGGACTATTGTGATGCCTTTAAGCTACCTGTAATAGGGGGGAAAGTGAGTTTTTATAATGAGAAAAATGATTCACCAATAAAGCCATCACCAGTTATAGGCGCGATAGGTATAGGCGACAAACTGGAAAACATTGGCAAAGCGAGGCTAAGTCCGCGCTGCCACATATTTGTAATTGGTTCCACCAAGGAGGAGTTGGGTGGATCAGAATATTATCTATCGTTTCATAAGAGCGAGGGTGGAAAAGTTCCCAGGGTCGACTTTGCGGAGGACAAAAGAAACGCCTTGGCCGTCTCTGACCTAATAGCAAACGGTGTAGTGAAAGGCGTTCATGATTGCTCTAAAGGGGGCATCGCAATAGCGTTGGCTGAGTCAGCCATAAATGGAAATACTGGTTTTGATGTAGACCTTTCGTTGGCGCCAAATACCTGTGATAGAATAGACAGCCTGATGTTTTCGGAATCCAACTCACGATATGTGGTCATAACTGAGAGACCAAAGGAAGTGAGTGAGATCCTAACAAATTTCAAGAGTCGTATCTATTGCAGAAAGATAGGCCATACTTCTGATTCAGCAGCGAATGACACAGTTCAGTATCGTAATGGAAACCAAATTCTAGTTAACTTGGAATTAGAAAAATTAAGGCTTGCCTATAATAACTCTCTTGAAAATATGCTGAACGATGTAGGGATATGATTCCCCGCTGTTCTACTCTGTATGACTTGTTATTCAACATCCAGAGGTACTATGATTGCAATGGATTATAGTGGGGAGATGATTAGCTCAAATCTAATGAGAGGCAGGATATGATTCACGAAAATTGTGGCGTTGTCGGTATCTTTTCGATGGATAGAATTAACGTGATACCTTTCGTGATTGATTGTCTGCGAGCACTTCAGCATAGAGGCCAAGAAGCTTGGGGCGTGGCAGTTCCCAGGAAGCTTCCCTTAAAACGAATTGGATTGGTATCGTCTTCAGCAAACGAATTTGCCGCCATCACGAAGAAGTACGAATCTCATGCTGCTATTGGGCATGTACGTTATTCTACAACTGGCAAGAGTACCTTAAATAATGCACAACCGATCAAGGTGAAAGAGCTTTGCATTGCCCATAACGGGACAATTGCAAATGTGGATCAGCTGACATCAATGGTAGGTGGTTGCTCATTTACGCCTCAGTCAATGACTGACACATTAGTTGCAGCACAGCATCTAGCAGGGCATCTCGCAAAAAAAAATGACATAATCGAGGCGCTCACTATCCTAAAACAAGAAATGATCGGTTCGTTTTGTTTCACATTATTAACAGGAGACGGGTCGGTCTACGCAACAAGGGATCCGAAAGGGTTTAGGCCCCTTGTTGTCGGATTGCACAAACCTTCTAACACCTACATTGTAGCATCTGAATCCTGCGCCCTCTCTGCAGTGGGAGCATACTTACTAAGAGACGTGGAGCCTGGTGAGATACTTCAGATCAACGATTCTGGACTTAGATCTGAATTTTTCGCAAGAGAAAATCCTCATGCGCATTGTGCATTTGAATATACATACTTTGCACATCCCACTAGTATTATGGAAGGTGTTAACGTATACGCAGCTCGTAAACGTATCGGTGAATTCTTGGCGAGAGAATTTAAGGTTCCTGACGCAGACCTTGTGATACCGGTTCCAGATTCAGCTCGCCCGGCAGCCCTTGGATACGCACTCGAAGCTGGCCTCCCATTCGAGGAAGGGCTAATGAAGAACCGATATAGCAAGAAGGGGTCGATGCGAAGTTTTATCGAGCCTTATCATGAGACACGGGTAGAAATTAACAAAGGGATAATTCCGCTAGCCGACGTGATACGGGGAAAAAATATCGTCGTCGTTGATGATAGCATAGTTAGAGGGATAAGTTCTGCCTCAATAATAAAAATGCTTAGAGAATACGGGGCAAAGAAGATTAGTATGATAGTAACCTATCCCCCAGTTCGTTATCCTTGCTATGCTGGTATTGACTTTCCTTCTCAGGAAGAACTCTTGGCATACCAACAGGTGCAGGAAGAGCCGGTCAGAACCACAGATATTGCGCACAAGGTTGCACACTCCTTGGGAGCAGATTTTGTAGCTTATAATAACACATCCACACTTGCAAAGGCTATCAACATAGCAGAAAAAGAGTTGTGTTTTACTTGCACAACTGGTGACTATTCGCCACTGGGGGTCAAACCATTGTTTAAGTCTCGTGCGGTGTTGAAGGGTAGAAGCTAAGATTTCTTAGCATTAAGCTCTTCCTCAACCTTCTCTGCGCTAGCAATCACCTTCCCCCTCATATCAACACGATAGTGTTCTAGTTTAGAAAGAATTTCCTGATACTTGATAGCTAATATTTGACATGCGAGTATTGCCGCGTTGGCGGAACCATTTATGGCAACCGTAGCAACAGGGATCCCTGTGGGCATCTGGGCTATTGACAGAAGGGAATCAACTCCGTCAAGGCTAGAGGTTTTAATGGGGACACCAATGACCGGCAATAGCGTAACTGAAGCAATCATTCCAGGTAGGTGAGCTGCACCACCTGCTCCAGCAATTATTACTTCCAGCCCTCTTTCTTTGGCGCCTTCTGCATATGATATCATCTCATGAACAGTCCTATGTGCAGAAACGATCTTTATCTCGTGCGCTACTTCAAATTGGAGTAAAGTATCTGAGGCCTTCCTCATCACGGGAAGATCTGATTCGCTCCCCATTATGATCCCGACAAGCATATGAGTCATAACTACATCAAGTCTTGCTCATGATTCTTAAATTACTCTTTGCTTTTTTCGATTTATTAATTGCATCCGAGGGGGAGCTAGCTGTTATTGTTACATGACCGAGCTTTCTCCTTGGTTTTGAAATACGTTTACCATACAGATGCAATTTCAATCCTTCTATGCTCAGAAGCTCGTGTAAGCCATCCAAATAGTATTCACCCTCAAATCCTGTAGGTCCCAATATATTGACCATCACCGTCGGAGAGCTTAGTCGAGGCTTCGGAAGTGGTAGGTTCAAAATAGCTCTGATATGTTGTTCAAACTGAGAGATAGAGCAACCTTCAATACTATAGTGTCCGGAATTGTGAGGCCTCGGAGCAATTTCATTAATCAGAATCTCTCCATTTGTGGTTAGGAACATTTCAACACAAAAAATTCCTGAGCCTTTTAAGACATTTACTGTCCTTTCTGCTATTTCTCGAGCCTTCTTCTCTTTACTCTTGGAGATCCTCGCAGGAACCAAAGTAGTATCCAGAATGCTGTCAGAATGTTTATTCTCTGCCACAGGAAAGGAGGAGACCTGGCCGGATTCATTTCTGGCAACCATGACAGAGAGTTCCTTCTTGAAGGGTATGACCTCTTCAACCATCCACTTTCCAGGGCTGTTCCTATTTGCTGCATTTATGATATCCTTCTCAGCGTAAATTAGTCGGTTTCCTCTTCCGTCGTACGAGTCTTCGCAAGCCTTCAAAATTAAGGGGAATCGATCTGAGATAATATTCCCATTTTGGGCAATGTCTTCCACTAAAGCAAAATTAGGAACAGGCAGATTTTTTTCTTGCAAAAAGACCTTCTGTATATATTTGTTCTGAATTATTTTCAGAGTCTCTGGAGCGGGATGGATAGTCTTTTTGGCAAGACTTAATTCGAGAAGAACGTCCGAATCTGCTAATTCTATTTCGTAAGTAAGAACATCAACGAGCTCTGACAGTTTCCTTATAGCAGTTTGGTTTCTGAAATTGGCGACCAGCAAATCATCTACTACCGATGAGGCAGGACATTCTGGGTCCGGATCCAGAATATGCACTTTAATTGACATACGCTTTGCTTCTTGCGCAATCATCTTCCCCAACTGACCACCTCCAATAATTCCAATTGACGGCTCATGTTGAGGAATGATTCGCGTGGTATTGTACAATTGAATGTTAAGAGATGTCAGCAGTTATACTAATAAACGGTAGTGTTAACTTTCAAAATAGACGGATAGACTTTGATAAATTCAAATAACGCGGAAAACTGCTTTTCAGTGGTATGAAAAATAAAACTAATTTGTTTCAAAAGGTATGTGACGAAGTGATTTCATTAGATGAGTCAATTCGGTTTGCCGGCATTTCGGATAAAGAGGGGAAGCTACTCGCCGTCTCGGAGCGTCAAAATCTAAAGCCTTTACTTTCGGATGAAGAAAGGGCTCAGTATGCAATTACGGCAGCCACACGACAATACACTAGACTACGCTGGGAGTACCATCTCGGACGAATCCATTACGCCAGTTCCCGATACGAGCATCTTGCCAGAGCGACAATTCCTATTGCGGATATAAATAGCACATTATACTACGTGCTTTTATTATCCTTCGACCCCGATATCCAAAATCTTCACAAGCTAATAATGGATACTGTTATCCCAAAAATAAGAAAATGGAAAAAGCGGCTATTATTAGAAAATATGGGTACAAATTGAACATGATGACAAGGATAACCCATTAAAAAGCCTTTTTGGTATATTTCTTTAATACAGCGGATGTTAGTATTACTGTTTTGCGGAGATTCCTCCATCTACCGTAATAATGCTACCCGTTACCCACCTTGCGTCCGATGAACACAGAAATGAGACAGTTCCTGATATGTCCTCTGGTGTTCCTATCTTCCTCAATGGAAACGAAGTTTCAAGTAATTTTCGGGCGTTTTCATCCTGCAAGTAAGGATCTATAATTGGGCTTTGTATAGTAGATGGAACGACACAATTGCATCTGATACCAAACGGTCCGTACTCAACTGCAATACTCTTGGTTAGCATGATTATACCTGCTTTTGTTACGCCATATATGGACAATGGTACATTCGGTATTGCCCTGATTCCTAACAAGGAGGATATGTTAACAATACTACCACTCTTATTCTTGAGCATAAACGGAAGCACAGCCTTTGTCATTCTAAAAGTTCCAAATAGATTCGTATTAATCAGTAGGTTCCACTGTTCCTCCGTCATTAAATGGAATGGAGTTGGATCACTGATAATCCCAGCGTTATTTACCAGAATGTCGACAGTTTCAAATTTGGATATCGTTTGCTCTGCTGCGCTTATCACTTCACCTTCTCTTGTTAGATCTGCCTTTATCGCAAGGACGTTCTTCTTCTCCTGAATCACTTCAGCAACCTTATCGAGACTTTTCCTATTTCTTCCAATAAGTACAACTTTGCACCCTTCAGATGCAAGCCTTTTGACAGTCGCTTTCCCAACTCCGCCGGCAGCACCTGTAATTACCGCTACTTTGCCTTTGAGCTTCATTATCGCTAAAATCGCCTAAGTTTTTAAAGAGTCTTTCGCCTCTGACACTTGGTACTTGTTCTTTATGCATCCTCTACCGAACATAATAATAATACATCGGAATGTATCTTATTTTACCAAGGATTGGTTCTATGATTATGAAGATATTACTAGATACTAGTGCGATAATAGATGGCGAATTTACTAGAATACTTGAAAGA
Organism: Nitrososphaerales archaeon TH5895; assembly: GCA_014523695.1. GTDB lineage: Archaea > Thermoproteota > Nitrososphaeria > Nitrososphaerales > Nitrososphaeraceae > TH5896. The sequence continues at coordinate 6,205 of JAATVS010000113.1, read as the reverse complement.
AGTAAGAATTCTGATTATTCTACTATCATCATCCCAGTCGCAGCATTGGACGAATTGCAATCCCAAGCATCCACCAATAAGGAACACGGCTTCATTGGCCTGAATGAAATTAAGAAGATTAGAGGCTTATGCAAGAACATGAATATAGAATTGAAATTTGCTGGTGGAAGACCCTCCATGAATGATATTAATTTGGCGACTCGAGGCCGAATTGATGCTATGATTAACGAACTTGCATTAATCGAAGAAGCAACATTAGTGACTGCGGATTACGTGCAATCCCAAGTCGCAGAAGCTTATGGTATACGAACTTGGCATATCCCTCGCCGGTTTATTAGTACAACTCTAAGCTTTGAAGAGTACTTTGAAGAACATACAATGAGTGTCCATATGAAAGAAGGTGTTCTACCCGTCGCCAAGAGAGGCACCCCCGGGGACTTTCGCCTTGAAACCTTGGCCGATAGACCGACCACGAGGACTGAACTAATGTCGATTGTGAGAGTAATTTCGGAGCTCTGCAGGAATCACGAAATAGGAACGGTTGAACTCAGCCTTAATGGAGCAACGGTGTATCAATATGGTAACTATAGAGTTGCAGTAACGAGGCCGCCGTTTTCCGATGGCGTGGAAATGACTATTGTGAAGCCAATCGTGAAGCTACGAATTCAGGATTATCAGCTGTCTGACAAGTTAAAGCGCAGACTCGATGAAGCAGCCGAAGGCATAGTCATTGCCGGACCACCGGGTTCTGGTAAGAGCACTTTCGCGAGCAGCCTGGCTGAATATTACGTTGATAGAAGTAAGATTGTTAAGACGTTTGAATCTCCCAGGGATTTGCAGGTTAAGAAAGAAATTACCCAATACGGCCCATTGGAAGGAAGTTTTGAAAACGCGGTAGATATCTTGCTTCTTGTAAGACCAGATTACACAGTGTTCGACGAAGTGAGAAGGAGAACAGATTTTGAAGTATTTTCAGACATGAGACTGGCAGGTGTCGGAATGATAGGAGTTCTTCATGCTTCCACGTCGCTAGATGCAATTCAGCGTTTCATCGGACGAATTGAACTTGGAATGATCCCCCACATAATAGACACGATTATTTTTATTAAAAATGGATCAGTAAGCAAGGTTTTTGATATCTCTCTTACTGTTAGGGTCCCATCTGGTATGTCAGAGCCAGACCTTGCGCGGCCTCTCGTTGAAATCAAGGATTTTGAAACACAGGAGGTGGAATACGAGATTTATACATACGGCGAGGAAAATGTAGTGGTTCATGTAGGTAGTTTGGGAAAACCTGATAATCAGCAGGATGCCATAAAAAGATTGGCAGCGGCGCAGATCAAGGATACTATTCGGAGGTTTGATCCGGGAGCAGAAATTAAGATCATATCGGAGAACAAAATCCAAGTCAGGGTAGATAAGGAAGCAGTTCCACGACTAATTGGCAAAGGAGGATCAACAATAAACGAGTTGGAGAATGTTCTTGGGGTGAGTATCGACGTGGAGGCGAAAACACCGGCATTAGGTAAACAAATTGAATTTGATATTATGGAAGCTGGTTCTGCGATCACTTTTCTGACAAACGGAAATGCAGTGGGAAAAGCGATTGACATCTATGTTGAAAATGATTTTGTTCTAAATAGCCAAGTGGGAAAGAAGGCAAGGGTGAAAATCGACAAGAGGTCGGCGAGCGGCAAGAAATTGATCAACGCTTTCCTTTCCGGGCAGGAAATAAAGATCTTCCTTAGTAAATCAGTTGACTATTGACTCCCTTTTTTGATTTAGAAAGTTATGAAGCAAAATACAGCGGAACATTAGGCTGAAAGGGGTCTTTGAATTATGGGCCGACGGGCTGGGCCTACAGAAGCTTTATTTAAAAGATCAGCATCGTTTTAAGGGGCAGGGCGATGTAATTGGGTAACTTAAGAAAAGACTATGTTCTTGAAAAGTTTGTAATTCTTCCGTATCAAATGAATAACTTTCCTGGCGCGGGTATTCAATCTGGATGCCCTTTCTGTCCTGGCAACGAGTTAATGACTGAGCGCGCCACTCTTGCTCTTGTGGCTAAAGACGGGATCCTCAAGCGGTTATCTGACACTGAGGAGAGTCCGATAGAGGAATGGTGTGTTCGCGTGTTTCAAAGCAGCAATCCATCCGTCACAACGTTGGAGACTGTCGATTACACAGATAAGCCTCACTATAGCGAACCAGCATATGGATATCATCAGATTGTAGTAGCTTCTCCAGATCACAACGCAAATTTGTCTTCGATATCTATTGAACAATGGACTAATGTCCTGCTTGTCATTCAGGATAGAGTTAGATGGCTATACACCCAGAAAGGAGTAACTTATGTATCAATTTACGTGAATGATGGAACTGCCGCAGGTGCTGCTTTGTCCCACCCACATTTGAATCTCCTAACATTGTCCACAATTCCTCCAGTTATAGAAACTGAGGCTGAGGCGGCTCACAAATTCATGAACGAAAACGGAAATTGTCCAGCCTGTCTAACACTTGGGGTCGAATCAGAGGGACCTAGGCAAATATTATCCACTGATACATATTTAGCATTCTGTCCCTGGGCATCAACTTACCCTTACGAATTTTGGATTTATCCAAAGAAGCACATGACTACCTTCTCTAAGATCAGCCAAAAAGAAATAAGCGGATTAGCAATGATTCTGAGAGCCACACTGGGAGGGTTGTCGAGAGCGCTGAATAATGTGCCCTTTAATTTAGTGTTTCACCTTTCACCTGAAAAGAAAAATAGCAGACAAATTCACTGGCATATCGAGGTATATCCACAACTCCATACTTGGTCCGGTCTTGAAAGAGGGTACGGTGTCTATGTGAATAGGATTGGACCTGAGAAGGGTGCGGAGATACTGGGAGCAGCATGTAGAAAAGAATTGGCCGAACTTGTGGGTATTACCTGACGCTGCATTAGTTGGTGGTCTATACATGGCGAAGTTAGAAAGCTGGACTTCTATCGGGGTAATAGCAATGGGCTCCCTTTTTGTTTCAATGATGATATCGTTTTATGCCTTCTTGGTTGGCCCAGAAGGGAAAGGCCCGAATGTGGACGTCGATCCGGGAGCACTACTTGCACAAACGATTTCAATTTCAGGTGCACCCAGTCTCATTTTGGCTGGTGTCGTATTTGGCCTGTCGTTCCGAAGTAGAAATGTCTTTGCCGGGTTCATTCTAATTGTCACAGGGTTGGCATTTGTAGTAGGAATGTGGGTTGTCGATACCCTGACACAAGGTATTGATATTCAATTTATGACATTAGGATTGGAATATGCACCAAAAATTTTTGTTATAGCTGGGATAGGAGTACTCGTCTTGGGAGCCTACATTGCTAAATTTGCACCTCGGAGCAGGATCAGGCATACAAGTGACTATGAACAATAATCCTTGCAAGTCCGCATTTTTTCGCGAAATTGAAAAAGGATCGATACAGTCCGCGGACCAATTAATGTGACTCCGCTGGAGATGCTTAATTGTTCGTTGTTACATAAAATTCTAGAATCATTATCACGTGCATAAAGATTTGAGATTTGACGAATTATAGGTCTTAATGTTCCTTGACACATTGGCAACATATGAAATACTCCTTTGAAATAGGGGACAAGATCGCCTTGCTCTCAAACAATTTCTAATTAGTGACACATCAATCATGCGAAGAAGCTAAACAATATTTAACTTAATCAGAAGGGATACGGCCTCTTAGGTCACTGTAAGCAGAAAGATGGAGGATACCTATTGCAGACAGTATACAAATTCAGGCGTAAGCTCCTAGCCAAGTACCTTGCGCTTGCGCTCAGCATTCCATAGTTTAGGGGTTAACACCACACAACGTTGTTCTGAATTAATCGAATTCTTAGATCAAATAGTTAGTATCTGTTCGCTTATATTTTTCCCAACTTTTTAACAAATTTCTTGTACTCATCTAGATAAGTTTTCTTATCTCCTATGTCCACAAAGCCGGAATCTATCGTGAAGCCTCGGACTATTTTTTTATCCTTCAGAGCTTTTTTCACTGCCTCGTCCATTCCATATGCGCTGGCCTTGGGTACGAGCTTAAAGAATTCTGGTTCAACAACGTAACATCCAATGTTTATTAAACCAGTAATCTCAGGTTTTTCGTTCCACGCAGCTACTCTGTTAGATTTTCCGACGACTTTTATTACTCCGTACTTTAGGTTTGTCCTGTAACGAAGTAGCGCCATGGATAAAAATGCCTTCGACTTCTTGTGTTCGCGGATCATCCGGTGAATATCGAATTCATAAATGGAGTCACCATAGAGGCAAACAAACGTCTCATCTGCAAGGAATTTTTCTGCAGTCTTCAGTTGGCCGGCCGTCGCCAAAGGTCTGTCTGCTCTAGCATAGTCGATCTTAACTCCAAATCTTCGGCCATCTTCGAAGTAATCTTCTATTGTTCTATGAAGATAGCTTACGCAAATCACAACATGATCAATCTTGTTGGAGCTTCTATTTGTCAACCAACTGATAATATGCTCTAGAAGAGGCTTATTGCCTAAAGGCAACATAGGCTTTGGAATAAAAAAAGTGTACGGTTGGAGTCTGGTCCCGAGTCCTCCTGCCAAAATAACGGCCTTCACAGCATCTTTTCACTTCGTAAGTCCTGTATATACTTAACAATCTACAACCCAATTTATTATCAAAGGTCAGGCGGATTTTTCGAGATATGCGACCAAGATATTGTTGACCTTTCTAACCAGAGGAGATGGATTTGTATCGAATACCAAAATCATGGCTTCTTTTCCTATATCGCCTAAATGATAGATTACATCCGCTTTAGGGTTGATTTGCAGTGCCATTTCAATTCCCCAGGAGATCGACATTCCTTCAGTCTCCTTCTTGTCACGCGGTTCGACCTGCCTGTCATATGATGATACTTTAAATTTTTTTTTGCAAATTCCAAGAATTTTTTGGTCATATCGCAAATTAATGGCAGATCGAAAGTGAGGATGTACTTTCATATAACTGAGGACTGACGATCCCACGTGTTTCGACGCCCCGAAATGGATACGTCCCACAGCCTTCGATCTGTTACCCACTCGCGCAATTCTTCCTTCCACAGCTGCGACGTCTGACAGTCCTGTCGGGTGACCAATGGCATATGCTAAGTTGGACGAAGTTTCCGGTATTAGAAAACCGAAATTTTCAATTGACTCAATATAACTAACAGCAGTTTCCAGCTCCTTCAGAACAAGGAATCTATCTGAATTCGAATTTAGAGTTAGAATAGGATCAACCACAGACGCCCCTTTTCCTACCTGTATCGAATTGGTCATACCCGAGAAAATGTATTCATTCGCTAGGTGACAAGCTTGCTCTAAAGGGATTTTTCTTGCTAATTCAGCGGTGATGGCAGCGGAGAAATTGCATCCTAAGCCGTGTAACGAATTCGTTCTTGTTCGTTCTTTTTTGAATCTTATTACTCGTCTTTCTCGAGTAAGGAGGAAATCTGTAATACCTTTAGATTTAGTAGAATGACCGCCTTTTATTATTACATTTGCAGCACCCATATCCAAAAGTGTGTTTGCTGCGTCCATTAATTCGTCCGTTGACCTTATTTTTATTCCAGAAATAGCCTCAGCTTCGGGCAAGTTAGGGGTTATCAAGTACGACATGGGAACGATAACTTTTTTGAAATATTCAAGGTCATTCTTTAGAATCAAGCTATAGCCTGTTCCAGTGGAGAGTATCGGATCTACAACAATTGGGAATTTGGCATCCTTAAGTTTTTGGAATACCTCTTTCATTATTTCAGCGTTAAATAACATTCCGATTTTAGCGGCGGCCAATTTGAAGTCAGATAAGACTGCTTTCAACTGACTGGAGATTATTTTAGGAGGAAGAGGATATATGTCTCTCAATTCGAAGGTATTCTGTGAAGTTATTGCAGTAACCACAGAACAGCCAAAAACGCCGTGAGCTGAAAAAGTCTTGATATCAGCTTGCATTCCAGCTCCTCCTCCAGAATCACTTCCAGCGACTGTCAACGCTATCTTCAACACAATAGAACTTAGTATTTGAGCACATTTTATACGTTGGCTGAAAAATCGTCCTTATTCAAGTTGGACATAATTGTTTCAACGAATTTGAAATTTTCCTGTAGATAATCAGGTCACAATAAGAATAAATCTGGTTCGATATCGTTCTTTAGGAT
>JAATVS010000112.1 GCA_014523695.1 Nitrososphaerales archaeon TH5895 | reverse complement strand
TGAGTCCAGCCCCTTCAAAAGCTATCTATGTCTTACTGGATGGCGTAGGCGATTTACCTCATCCTTCACTTGAAGGACTTACTCCGCTAGAAGCAGCACGAACACCCTGGTTAGACCGGTTGACTTTGAACGGCTGTCTGGGAAGTGTGGTCAGCGTAGGAAAGGGAATTGCACCCCAATCCGATATTGCAGTTTTCAACATGCTGGGATACGATTTCAAGGATGTTGGGTATCCAGGGCGTGGAGTTGTAGAAGCGCTGGGTATGGGAATGGATTTTAAGAATGGTGACCTCGTACTCAGGGGAAACTTTGCAACTATCGACAAGCAAGGGAATATAACTGATAGGAGGGCAGGTAGGGTTATTGAGTACGGTGAAGCCCTCGAGATATGTAAGACACTTGAGGAGAGCCTGAAGTTCACGCGTAATATCAGCGTCACATTGCAACCAAGTGTAGGGCATCGAGTAGTCGTTAAATTTAGTGATCCTTCTCTTAAGCTCTCATCAAAGGTATCGAACACAGATCCGGCATATGATCGGATTGATGGAATTGGGATAGCCAGAGATGACAAGAGCATGAAGATTCAAGATTGTATACCAGAGGAGGAAGGTGATTCTGCGGCCGCCTCGTCACAGGTAGTCAATGAATTCGGCAGACAGACAGTGCAAATATTGGAAAACCACCCAGTGAATCGTCGTCGGCTTGATAGTGGATTGAAGCCGATGAATGCGATCTTATTGCGAGATTCTGGAAATTATCTGCCTTCGATTGAACCAATTTCAACACGGTATGGCTTGGAGTTTGGTTCTGTAGTCGATATGCCAGTAGAGGTTGGAATTTCAAAAATATTAGGGATGCACTTCATAACAGGTGGTGACATTGACGCTTATCAAGAAAAGGCAAGTAAGTGTCTGGAACAAATTAAGAAATATGATATTGTCTATGTACATATCAAAGGCCCTGATGAATTTGGCCATGATGGTGATGCACTAGGTAAAAAGGTGAGCATAGAACAAATAGATGATCTCTTTTTTGGCACGTTACTAAAGAATGTGGACGTGTCAAAGACAATGCTAATTGTTTCAGGCGATCATTCCACGCCGTGTATAAGAAAAGCCCACACAGATGATCCTATCCCCGTGTTATTCACTGGTGCGGGTGCTGATAAAGATGAGAGTAAGAGATTTACGGAAAAGGAATCTTTGCAAGGGAGCAGAGGATCAATGACGGGTATTGAAATACTACCTTTCGTCAGGAAGACGTTTTTTGGACGACTGTAAAATAATATAACTTCCCATTGATATCCTAGAACCTACCGGACATCAGATTCCCCTTACAGAGTTGACAGACTCCTTCATCTATATTTGATTCAATATTGTGGTGTATATCGCAAATAATCAAAGAGTGACGAATATAGTTGCAGAGTTCAATAAATTTTGACATAGTATAAGGTGTATATGCTTTGTTTGACGCCAAGTCTCGCGCTATATCATCAATCATCTCAATTATTTGATCAACTAAGGTAAGTTTCGACATCAATTCTGTATCTCCTCTGGTTCCCCGAACATAATTGCTAACAGCCGCCTGGGTTACCCCAAGAACTTTAGCAACAACCTCTTCCTTCATATCATATTCACCAGTTAGTTTTCGTGCTAGAATGGCTCTAACTGCGGGTATGAGAGATTTAGCTTCTATTTCCGAGGGTAGCAGCATTTGATTATAAGGAATTTCGACTTTTTTATTATATAAAGTTATTTGGTAATAAACGATGCGCCTGAAATGGGGATTAAATATTTTTAAATACATGTGCTCAGTGGATCTACTAACGATATGCATATCCAAAATTTTGAATTAGAAGGGGGATTATTGTCATAAATGAAGATAAAATTTGGATTTACTCAAGGACTAAACGTTGCAAGACTTGGATTAGACGAAACTCAGATTATGACTGCTTGTCAGATGGCAGACAGAATGAACTACGATTCCGTGTGGATGATGGATCATTCTAACGTTCCTCAGTGGAAGAATGCGGTCGTTAATGACGCCTGGTTGATGTTATCAGCGATAGGAGCAGTGACCCAGAATGTTGAACTAGGCACTTGCGTCACCGATGCTATAAGGAGGCATCCTTCAACCATTGCACAGTCTACGATAACCCTGGACAGGATAACAAAAGGGCGATCAATTCTAGGAATAGGAGCGGGTGAAGCTCAAAACGTAGTTGACTTTGGTATTGAATTTGAGAAACCTGTGACAAAATTTAGAGAACAATTAGAAGTTATCGAAAAATTGTTTGGGTCTGATCCAGACAATCGTGTAAGTTATGATGGTACCTACTACAGGCTGATAAATGCCTGCCTACAAACGAAGAGTATTCGCAAACCGCGTCCACCAATCTACATAGCAGCAGGAGCGCCCAAGACATTAGATTTATGTGCACGTTACGGAGACGGATGGATCCCCATTGGGTATACACCTGAACTTTTTAAACATCACGCTTCGGTGATTACACAAAAGGCAAAAGAACATGATAGGAATCTAGACGATTTTCAGTTCGCTAACGACGTGGACATATACTTCACTGAAGATGGGGAGGAGGCATGGAACAAGATGAAGAACGCAGTGAAAGTTAGCTTGTACAAACCGGAACTACTCAAGGTCCACAATCTCGAACAAGACTCAGAGTTCGACTTTCGAAGGTATTTTACAGAGTATGCAATGAACAAGCCCGAATTGATGCAGCAGATGAAACGTGCAGCTCTTAAAATTCCTGATAGTGTTGCTAGGTCGGCCATAGGAGTTGGCAGGCCCGATGATGTAATAGAGATGCTTGAACGGTTCATTAAGGCTGGAACCAACCACTTTATTATACGCTTCTGGGGTGAAGGCTATTTCAAGAACATCGAAACGTTCGGGAACAAGGTAATACCGTATTTCAAAGATAGGAAAGACAACTGAGTTTTAGTTGAAGTATGAGTCAATTAAACTCTGATTTTTTGAAACCGGCTTCTTTCTTATTTGACCCGGGCTTTCTACTTCCCGTTTGTTTTGCCACATGAGCGCCTCTGCTTCATAGCCTAAACTCCGCAGTCTCATAGCAAGATAATCTGCAGATCCGTGAATTGTGTAGACTTTCTCAGGATCGCAGTGCCTCACGATTTCGAGTAACTCGTTGCAATCAGAATGATCGCTTATTGGAATCGCATAATCCAAGCCCATCACCTGCCCAAATCTTGCTCTAGTAGCCCAACCGGTAAAACCTACCGTAACTGCATTGCAACATGATTTCATAGTTTTGACGAATTCGGCACCCCTGCTCATAAATGGAGATATCATTATCCATGGCACACCACGTTGAAACATTCCTCTTTCCCTTGCTTGTGAAAAAGACATACCTTCTTTCAATGGTACTCCCAATTGTCTATAGACAGAGTTCATTTCGTGCACTGATTCATGGACGATCAGAGGATCCCAATGCCTGAAAAATTCAGTGAGCAGTTGAGCCTTTCCTAAAGGATAGCCCATTAAAATCAATGGAATGCCTCGGCTATACATCTTCGATATCAACTCATTGGTCTCGTGAATGCATTGCTCCAGAGAAGGAAAAACATATTCTGGTCTTGCGAAAGTAGATTCTAAGATTAAGTTCTTAGCTTTTGGAGGTCTTACACCCTTTAAGAAAGCTCGATCACGTATCGATATGTCCCCGGTATAAAAGAGCTCATCAGGAATAAGAAAGCCTCTGGAACCTAAAATATGTCCGGTATCCACAAGATCAAATCCCTCAGGAGTCGCTATTGGTGTTTCCAAATCATGCCCTCTAGAATTAGCTATCACTGCTGTGGCTTCAGAAGCTAATATTTTTCTTGAGCCATTTCGTTTCTTTCTACGCAAGGAAAGATGATCCGTGTGAGCGTGTGAGACAAACGTAAAATCAGAATGAGAGTCTCGCTTAGGATCCAATGAGATTGACTTACCGCCAACTTCGACTGCCAAGACTCCATCATTCATTGCGACTTGGATTCTCAATCTAGAACCCTTGACCCCTTCTTCGCCGAAGTATTTTAATGTTGATGCGTGCGATCAGCCACTATAACCAAACTGTTTGGAGCGGACTATGGCACGATTCAGATAAATAATAGCAAACAGGCAAATGTACGAGTTAACTTATGAAACTCGCCATACTGATATCCGGCCGAGGAAGCAATATGGATGCAATACTGACGGCTATTAGGAAGAGGCAGATGCCACAAGCTCAGCCGGTTTTGGTTCTTTCAAATCTGCCGGAAGCCCTTGGTCTTACTATCGCGAGAGAAAAGTTTGGCTTGCACACTGAAGTGTTAGCTAGCAACGATCTTAAGGGTTGGGAGTACGACAAGAATGTGATGACGCTGCTTCAAAAATACGAAATATCTCCAACAAATGGTCTGATTTGTCTTGCAGGTTTCATGAGATTGTTGAGTCCTCAATTCGTCTCCCTCTTCAGAAATAGAATTATAAACATTCACCCTTCATTGCTTCCTTCCTTTCCTGGGTTACATGCACAACGCCAAGCCTTAGAATATGGGGCAAAGATAAGCGGTTGTACAGTTCATTTTGTTGATAAGGGTTTAGACACTGGCCCTATAATCATCCAAAAGAGCACCCCCGTCCTGCAATCTGACACCGAAGAATCATTATCCGACCGTATTCTGAGAGATGAACATCTGGTCTATCCCGAGGCAATTAAGTTGATTACAGAAGACAGGGTCAAGATCTCGGGAAGGATGGTATTGATCGATGGTGGGCACTAGAAAAGAAGCAATGAGGGTTTTGGGTTTTGGCGTTACATGAAATCAATCAAAGTGCACCGCGTCGCAAAAGGTGTTCATATGTGAAGGAATGCAATAAAAAGGTGTTCTGAGATGATTAAAAGGTGACGTACGCATCGAGTTCTAGCATTACTACTAGTAAGAAAATCTTGCGGAGCGAAATGTTGGCCAAAAGGGACGGTCTAACTGAATTAGAAATACATAACAAGAGTAAGCAGATACAAGAAACATTTACAGCAAGCCACTTCTTTAAGGAATCTAGAGTATTGGGCGTGTATTTAGCTCATGGCTCAGAGGTTAGGACCCAGACAATTATTGAAGCAGGTTTCGAAAACAGGAAGATTATAGGTGTACCTCGTGTCATAGATTCATCATCAATAAAGTTCTATGAAATCGAAGCCTTTAGTATGAATTTTCTTCTCAAGGGAAAATTCGGTATCCCAGAGCCGAAAGGAACTGAAAGAGATGTCACTAAATTAATAGATCTACTGATCGTTCCGGGCATCGCTTTTGATTTACACGGTTACAGATTAGGTCACGGAATGGGATACTACGATAGGTTTCTAAAACGTAAAGAGAATATGAAAGTTATTGGGCTAGCATTCGATTTTCAGCTTACAAAGACACGGTTTCTGCCCCATGATAATCATGATATGAAGATTGACAATATCTTAACCGAGACAGGCTTCATCCCAATGATCTAGGTTGAATACGTCCCAATATCCTCTCTAAAGTATTGCCCATTTTCACCCCAGGTTATTTCATCGACGACTTCATAAGCCCGTTGCCTTGCTTCTCCCAGTTTAGGTGCAAGTGCTGTTACAGAGAGCACTCTTCCACCATTGGTCGCTATACGACCAACAGAATCATGTGTGGTTCCAGAGTGAAATATGTTGATTTCTTTTGGATAAGCATTTTTCAAACCGTTTATGATCTGTCCCTTGGGGTACTCCGAAGGGTAGCCCCTTGCGGCCATTACAACACAGACCGAAGTCTGTTCCTTCCATTGCATAGATGGAAGGTCGTCTAATTTGCCAGCCTCTGCAAAGGAGAGATACTCGAAGAGATCAGAATCCATTCTTACCATCAAGGATTGGCATTCAGGATCACCCATCCTAGCATTAAACTCTAATACGCTAGCTTTCCCTTTGTTGTCAATCATTAATCCAGCATAGAGGAACCCGGCAAAGGGAACGGACTTGGATTTCATAGCGGAAACTGTCCGATCTATGATATTATGAAGGATTTCGCTTTGTAAACCATGGCTGACATAGGGGACCGGGGAAAAACTGCCCATTCCCCCTGTATTAGGACCAATATCCCCGTCAGCAATATTCTTGTAGTCTTTACAGGTGGGAAATGCCTTGATGTTATCACCGTCTGAAAGAACTATAAGAGAAACCTCCTTTCCTCTAATTCTCTCCTCGATCACAATTCGGTCGCCTGCTTCGCCAAAAATTCTTTTTACCATCATCTCATCAATGGCATTGATTGCCTCTTCCGGGGTCCCGCACACAATCACTCCCTTCCCGCCTGCTATACCGTCAGCCTTTATAACAAGGTCTTGGGATTGCTTTAGCACATAGTCTTTTGCTTTTTGGTGGTCAGTGAATGACGAAAAATCTGGTGTTGGAATTCCATTGGAACGCAAAATGTCTTTGGCAAATGACTTGCTTGTTTCAATTTTCGCGGCTCCTGAAGAGGGACCAAAAATCCTCAAATCCCTTGCCAAAAAGTAGTCCACAATCCCCGTTGAAATTGGTGCTTCTGGTCCTACTATTGTAAAACAATTCTTGCTTCGTGCAAACGCAGCTAACCTATCGAACTCATAAGGTTGAATCGGTACATTGTTTATGGTGCCTGCGTTCCCTGGAGCATAGTAAATGTTTTCTACGAGATTACTCTGAGCAATTTTCCAGCCCAAGGCATGCTCTCTTCCTCCCCCACCGACTATTAGGACACTTTTACTCGATTGGTTCAATAAGTGTAGACAGAAACGCCAAGATGTATTAAATAGTTATGATACAATTGGGTGATAATCCATTTACTTCGAATGCTTCGTTCTGATAGCATTAGCGGTATAAAATTAAGATTGTGTCAGATAATTGGGCATCATTTCAGTTTAAATAATATACTATTCCCTATCAAATTAAAGGGATTTCAGCGTGAAAGACTACGACCATGTTATAATATGGACCGATTATTTTAATCGCAATTTATCTCGAAGGAAGGGGAGAAAAGTTTCAAAAGATATGGCTATCTTTGATCCTTCAATTCAAGAACTAATTGATGCTTCTAAATCTGCTGGTTTTGCGGTAAGCGCTGAGAGCACAAACGAAACTGCGAGGTTTCCAAGAAGGTCATACGTGAGATCGGGATACGTCATGTTGGCGAAAAAAGCAAGTTCGAAAAAATCCAATATTATGCTCACGTTAGCGGAAAGGATAGCACAAAATCGAGTAAGGTTATCAAAAAGACGATAACTTATGTGTCAGAAGACCTAAAGAATTTATAATTATGACTATGGAAGCTAGTGGCGAAATGTATTGGGGTCACAGTTGAAGAATGTCATCAACAATTGAAGCTGGAGAAGTCATTCATGTTGCTAAGAGTGGTCGCTTAATATTGAAGATTGGCAAAGGTATTGACCTAAAACCTGGTGAAAACCTATTCGATGATGCAGGCAAAAAAGTCGGAAGGGTAACAGAACTCATAGGTCAAGTCAAGGCTCCTTACGCTTCAGTACTTTTGGTAGATAGTCGGATTAAGGGAGCCTCTGGGAGTAAATTGTTTAGATTTTCATCTCAGAGAGGCATACCTTCAAAGACTAGGAGGAAATCACGACCCATTAGGAATAAGAGACGTAGATACAGCAGATCCTAAACCAATGAAAGAGCGTTACTTTGAATTCCTTCAGGGTTGAGGGATGAAAGAAGATAGCCTTCCACTCTTATCCCTGTAGCTGACCCCAAATTCTGTAAGTTGCCTCAATCGATTCGAATCAAAAATTGTTCCATCCTGACATACTAACCTGTCGTTAATACAGCAGCTTCCGCAAATCCCGATCGCACATTTCATGTATCTCTCCAAACTAGCCTCAACCGGTATAGAAAATCTTTCTCCTAATTTCTGAACTCCTTTCATCATTAGTTCTGGTCCGCACGTGTATAACATTTCAAACTTTTTGGACAGCAATATCGACTCCGCCAAATCTACCGTCGATCCCTTGTCTCCATAAGTTCCGTCGTCAGTTGAAAACGCAACGTTGCCGTTATGATTATTGTCAGTAAGTATTTTCTGAGCCTTGTGCTCGAAAAGTACTTCGCTTTTAGTTCTTGATCCCATGATTAGTGTTGTGTTAACGTGATAATTTAGAAGGTCTCCGAACAGCCTCACGAGTGGTACTAATCCAGTACCTCCCCCGATTATGAGCGCATTCCTTAGATTCTTCGGTATCGAGAAGTAATTTCCATATGGGCCTCTTATACCAATTCGTTCCCCCCCTTTCTTATAGTAAAGTGCTGTCGAACCCGGTCCATATTTTCTGACCGTAACGGCTCCAAATTTATGGCTCCCTAGATTTTCAATGCCAACGCTCATAGGTAGCTCATCGACTTCTGGGATCCATACCATCAAGAATTGTCCTGGCATGGATGCTACACTGTACTTGTCCTCAAAAATGATGGTCCGGATAGACGGCGTCTCTGCAATTACCCTTTCTATTTGCACAGACCTTAGAATATCAGTATTTGTGTGATCTACCAATTAGTTCCTTCACGCTCTGATAACCTTTCCGCTCCATGTATTTCACGATCCCATTACTTATGGAATTAAAGACACTCATACCACCAAAGCCTATAGCTGTTCCCACTTGAAACGATGTCGCACCCGCTATCATGAATTCTACAGCGTCTTCCCAATTAGACACTCCACCACATCCAAAGATAGGTACCTTGAATTTTTTCCAGAGTTCGTAAACACATCTGATTGCGATTGGCTTAATTGAAGGTCCCGAGAGTCCTCCAACCTTGTTGCTTAGAATGGGATTAAAATTATCAATACTGATCTTCATGGCTCTGATTGTATTGATTGCAGTAATTCCATCGGCTCCCGCATTTAGAGCGGCTTGAGAGATATCTAGGATATTTGTACTTCCAACGCCCACTTTTACGAAGACTGGCTTTGTGGTATTGGATTTGGTAGTCTCAACTATCGATTTCACCATTTGTGGATCGTCTCCTACTTCGAGTCCGAGTTTTTGAACGTGAGGGCAGGAAAGGTTTATTTCAAATCCGATAATTCCTGACCCGTCGAGTTTTCTCGTCATGATTTCAAAATCTGAAGGATCTGACCCAACCAAGCTCACTATAAGAGGAACCTTATCGTTGGTCTTAATTTCCTCGGAAAATGCCTCGCATCCGGGATTGGAAAGTCCTACTGCATTGATATAGCTCTTGTTCTCTAGTACTACGATTGTAGGATTTCTGTAACCCTCCATAGGATACCTACTAATAGATTTGCTAACTACTGCTCCAGCTCCTTCATCATAAATTCGCTCAAAGATGGCTTGAGATATCCCAAGAAATCCTGATGCAAGAATTATTGGGTTCCTCAAATACATGCCAGCAACCTCGAGATTCAACATTTCACTTTTAATTTCCAGATTCAACCTCTGTTCACTTTGATTCCTACATTTACAGCAAACAGATATTTTTGTGATACGCTTCGTTTGGATTTAGCATGTAAATATTAGGTGTGGAAAGTTCACAATGGATGCGCATAATAAAGGAATTTATTAAGCATAGCTGAGACTTGCACATGAAGCTAGCATTTAGTACAAATGCGTTCAAGCAATATTCACTTGAAAATTCAATCATGGAGATAGGAGCTATCGGCTATGAAGGTGTTGAAATTCTGTGTGATGTTCCGCATCTTTACCCTCCTTTGTTCCCCACACAACGCCTTTCACGCTTAAAAAATTTTTTGGGAAAGCAGCATCTAGAAGTTTCCAACTTAAATGCATTTACCCTCTATGCAGTCGATGACGTATACCACCCTTCTTGGGTAGAAATGGATAAGCATTCTACAAATATCCGACTCATGCATACGATCGATTGCTTGAAAGCAGCCAGATTTCTCGGGGCAAAAAATATCTCTACCGAGGGCGGGGGTCCTCAGACGGGTAATGCACAGGATAGAAAGGATTTACTAAAACTTTTTACGAAAAACATTGAGCATGCAGTAAGGATCGCAGAGAGCGAAAAGGTCAGGATCTTAGTTGAGCCAGAACCTGGACTAATAATAGAAAATTCATCCCAAATTACAGAATTTTTGAAGAGTTTTGACTCTAAAAGTATCGGAATGAATTGTGATCTGGGACATTTCTTTTGTGTGGGTGAAGACCCTGCACAAGTTGTATATCAGCTTGTTGACTATATAGGACACTTTCACTTAGCAGACATCTCTAGTGATCGGGTACATAATCATTTATTGCCAGGAATGGGATCTATCAACTTTAAAGACATTTTTGATGCAATAAGTTCGGTAGGATATCAAGGTTTCATCACAGTTGAACTGTACACCTATCAGGATAATCCT
>JAATVS010000671.1 GCA_014523695.1 Nitrososphaerales archaeon TH5895 | reverse complement strand
TTCAACATCTTTTTCAATATCATTTGCAGTTATAGCGAGATGGTGAATTCCTTCACCTTTTTCTGTTAGGAATTTAGAAACGGGGCTGCTATCATCAAGTGGCTGCAGCAGCTCGATCCTAGTATCTTCGAGCTTTAAGATGGCAACCTTAACCTTTTCACTCGGAACATCTTCCAAGTCTACATGATCTATACTAAGCGTATTCTTAAAATTCTTTAAAGATTGTTCAAGATCTTTTACCACAATAGCAATGTGATCTATCCGCAACGATATCCACCATCAACTGATTTTGTCTCTTATTAATTTGTATATCCAAGAAAGATTGATTCTAGTTGAGCATGATCAAGACCTGTATCGACACGGATTCCTACCCATTAGTGCTTGACCAGGTTAAAGAATATTGTTCATCTCGTAAACCAACGATCAAATGGAGCGAAAATAGCACCGACAAACCAAAGCTTAAGTTGGACTCTTCCAGAAACCAAATAAGCCTTTTGATAAAAAAAGAGAAGCCGAGGTCGATTTGACTAACCTGAACCCCCATCTTTAAAATGATATCTTCGGAAGATAGGCCCCAAATACCTGCATAAAGACTGCACTAATTTCGCCCAATGTTGAATGGCATTTCACCGATTCAATGATGTAAGGCATCAAGTTTTCATTCTCTCTTTCAGCAGCTTTGAGTAATTCTGAAAGTGTTGAGTCCACCTTTGATTGGTCCCTCGACATCTTAAATTCCTTTAACCTTGACAACTGTTTTTTCTCTGCTTCAGGATTGATCAAGTTGAGTTGAGGTTCTCTGTCTTTTGAATCCTGGAACTTATTCACACCAACAATGATTCTCTCATTTTGGTCTATCTCTTTCTTCAATCTGTAAGAGTTTTGTCTAATTTCATCTTGAAAGTATCCTTTCTCCACTGCAGCAAGAGCTCCTCCCATGGATTCTATTCTGCGCAAATACTCTTGAACCGCATCTTCAATCGTAGTGGTAAGCTCCTCAACGTAGTACGAGCCACCAAGAGGGTCAACAGTTTTTGTAATACCAGTTTCATTGGCAATTATTTGTTGAGTCCTTAATGCAATCTTCACAGATTCCTCTGTGGGCAGGGCCAGTGCTTCGTCACGAGAATTGGTATGCAGTGATTGACATCCTCCCAATACAGCTGCCAGAGCCTGAAGAGAGACCCTGACTATGTTATTATCTACTTGTTGAGCAGTAAGCGACTCACCACTTGTTTGTACATGGAATCGCAGATGGCATGACTTTGGATCCTTTGCCCCAAATTTTTCCTTCATAAGTTTTGAATAAATTCTGCGAGCGGCCCTGAATTTTGCGATCTCTTCAAAAAATTCCATTGTGCAGCAGAAGAAAAATGAAAGCCTAGGTGCAAAAGAGTCAATGTCCAACCCCCGCTGCCGACAGGTATCTATGTATTCTATGGCATTTGCAAAGGTAAAGGCAAGTTCTTGTATGGCGTTCGACCCAGCCTCCCTCATATGATAGCCAGAAATGCTAATTGGATACCACTGCGGGACTTTCTTTGAAGTATACTGAATCATATCACCGATCAACCTAAGCGATGGTCTAGGTGGATAGATGTAAGTGTTACGTGATATGTATTCTTTCAGGATATCGTTTTGAGTAGTACCCCTGAGTTTGTCTGGTGAAACACCCTGTTGTTCCGCTACTACAATGTAAAGGGATAGTAGAGTAGCGGCGGTTGAATTTATGGTCATTGATGTGCTGACTCTATCCAGGGGTATGGATTCGAAACAAGTCACCATATCATTCAAGGAGCTGATTGCGACACCTGTCCTTCCCACTTCTCCCTCTGACTGAGGATTATCAGAATCGCGGCCTGTTTGGGTGGGTAAATCGAAGGCTAGGGAGAGACCAGTCTGTCCACGTTCAAGCAAGAATTTGAATCTGTTATTTGTCTCCTTTGCGCTCCCAAAGCCACTGTACATTCGCATGGTCCAATGCCTCCCACGGTACATTTCAGGGTAAATTCCACGTGTGTATGGAAACTCTCCAGGGGATCCAAGGTTACTTGCAATATTCGCTGGAATAT
>JAATVS010000670.1 GCA_014523695.1 Nitrososphaerales archaeon TH5895 | reverse complement strand
TAACGATATAGTATGAAAGCAAAACATTCAACCTCACATAAAAAAAGAGAAGTTACATCCATAAAAGTCGATCCTGAATTATGGAAAAAGGCAAAGATAGAGGCGATTAACCGAGAGATTGATCTGTCTGAACTTGTCGAAGACGCACTGAGAAAAGAAATCAAGGGCGGCAGTTCCGTGACGAAATGAATTGTTCGACTGCCAGCTAATAGGTTTTAACGAAAGTAGCGGCAAGTACAGTACTTTGTCGTAGATATGGAATTTCAGAAGAAGGCAAGGATTACCCAGGAAAAGTAATGCTCCTTTGACCAAGCAATTGAATAAACTCGATACCTACACAAAACAATAATAATAACAATAACAACACGCACCCAATAGCTTCGATAGTGAATATGGAGGGCCAGAGAAATTTGGCCCCCACTCAATTACTTTAACGTCATATTTGTATTTTACTTGATTAATGATAATGGGTCATGCAGGTATGCAATTTGGGTGTAGAATTATTTTATGGTCCAGAAGATTTCGAAGTTATGACGAATAAGTTACATCAAGAGCTTAAAGGTATAAGATAGTATAAATGATAGGTACTATTTTATAGCAAGATATTTCTCTTAGCATGAGATTGGCCTGTGCTTTGCTGAATTGATACGAAAATTTCACCACGAGATCGAGATGAGCGGGCATAGCTCAAATATCAACAGAATAAATAATTTCTTTCTACGACAACACACTATTCTTATCCTGTTGTCTAAACGACGAACCTAGAAAAATTTACTTCAATTTTACACTAAACTAAACTCATCGCAGCCAGTCAATAGGTATGTCCTGATACAGACCGTTTGGAAGAATTCTTCTAATTGAAATTGGTAGGGCTCTTACTTCCAGTTCTGCTACTGCAAGGGAGATTGAATCTTTGATTCCACCAGGGATGGCAATGAGGCTAGGGGCTCCAAGAGAAAGTTGTAGTGACCTTGCACCGGTAATTCTAGCTTTTTCAAATCGCGTAAGACTCAGCGGGCCAATCATAACTTTAGTAGGTTGACCAGAAATTTCTTGGAGGTGAAAATCGATTTCGTCATACGTAACAACTTCGTCTTTCGGCCGCGTGCTTAAAGATAGCTCTTGCGTAGAATCTCCCTTTCCTCCGCCTGTGGTGTTACTTTCAACTGATTTTGCCAAGACTTTAGCGGATTTCTTTTTGGTTGCGTCTGATTGTATCTTAGTGCCCGTCGACGAGATTTTTTTACTCTTTGGAGGTGCTGCGCTCGCCGACTTCTGTTTCTTTTTAGAAGTTACTTTCTTAATTGAAGACTGTTTGTTAGGAGACTCTTTAAGTACCAAGAACAAAGCAAAGGGGAAGTAAATATATAATTAAATGTTCCGAATATTCTGAAATAGTCATGAACGGATCTAATTAAACGTTTTCCTTTGTGAAGTTGGAACAGTTATCTGCGCTAACATGGTTAAGCAGAGGATGGCCTGAGGTTCTGCGCTCCTGATACTTTAGACTATTGATGCTAACTTAATATTTTAGTAATTCAAACTAGAATGATCAAATGGGGAATAACGAGAAAAATGACCTGAAATCAGTTTCCAGGTTAACCGTTATGCTCGAAATACAGGGACAAGGAACAATTGAGTACGAACTCGTCAGACATTTCGCACCCCTTACGATCAGTAGAGTCTTAAATGCGCTACCAATCTCTGATACTGTACATTTTTACGACAATAAATTTGCGTATATTCAAACGAAGCTCCAAGTCGGAGGTGAGAAACCAAGAACCACCTTTAAGCCTGGAGATATGGCATTTCTAACAAATTCATCGTCGATATGCTTTTTCCTAAAGGAGTGCAGTGTTTCTCCAATGAATCTGATGGGGATGGCAAAATCTAGCATAGACAGGCTTAGTGGAAGCAGGCTCGGCAACATCTTAACTTTGAAGAAATAATAACAAGTTCACCTTAGGCATGCAATTCTGGTAACAGGTATTCTACCTATTGGACTAGCTGGTAAATTCGATGTCCACTATATCCACCAGCGAATTTGACCGAACCTCGGGTCTCCATAGTTCTTATAAAAGAATTAGCGACAGATATCTTTACACCTAAATTTCTCGCTAGAGCTTGGACTGTGATGGCTTTCATGTTCTGCAGGGCCTTCCTTCCTGCCGTCTCCTCAATTGCGACTGATAGTTTTTGTCTACCTCCGCTTGATTTTTTTGAATCTTCTTTCTTCTGGGTCTGGGATTGAGCTTGGTTGGAGCTTGATGCTGTAGTTGAATCTTTATTTTTCGTGTTTGAGCC
>JAATVS010000669.1 GCA_014523695.1 Nitrososphaerales archaeon TH5895 | reverse complement strand
ATTTATCTCCTTGGATACTTTCAAGTACTCTAAGATGTTGATGTTGTATCGCCTTCCTGTCCTCACCCTATATTCTATACTTCCTGTTTAAAAAACACATGTCTGTTTTTCAACGTTCTATCTTCTAGAGTTTTTGCATGTATGATTTTTATACTAAAGTCTTAAATCTAAATCATAGTACCACTTTCGTCCACAGGTTTAATTCAAAGCATATTGCTTTGTTATTAAGTCGAGCACGAAATTGCAAGATACTAGTAGGCTTTTTATTATTTTGTTAATAGCAGCTTGGGTCGTAAGCGCAATCGTAGCTTTGTATTATTTTCGCATTGATTTCTTACATTAGAACTCTGTTGGTTGCGTCTCTATCATTCTCGATGAGCGAATTTCAAATCACTTCACTTTATATCTCGTCCATATCTTGACTTCCCAAATACTGGTTTAATCTCGCGGTGAACTCATCACCGCATCCACAGTTTGTGGCTTATCTCAGTCGAATTTTATTCCGATCACCCAGGGTATTGGGGGATATAATACAGGCAAAGTAGGATATTTCCAATTATTAGGCATCATAATTATTCATAATACATAACAGCAGTAACCACAGAATAATAAGTGAATTCAAGATAGTTGATGTCTGCTACTGGCCATGGGTGGTTATATATACCATTTTATACCAATCTATATATATGACGAGTGTTAACTAGAACGATATCAGAATGTCATCAGAAAGTAAAAAATCAAAAGATAGTACTGCAACAAGCACAAATGCTACAATCAATGTATCTCAGATAGTTGATGCTGCGAATCAAAACGTCACAAAATTGGTAAACGAGTCTTCAAAGGTGCAGCCACAGTATGCACAAGCAATTTCCAATTTGCAGCAGGAGTATATAGACGCACTTAGAAATGCGATCCAAAGAGCATTTTCAGTTCAAAGGCAATTAGTATCTAGCAATGACAATTTCAACAGCTTCGTCGTCCCAGAGGCAGCAGCACCGTATGTTCAAGGCTTGGTAAAACAATCAGATGACCTTATCAATAACTTCATTAGCGTAGCAGATATCAACAACCAGCTAACAATTAATGCATTAAATGTATTAAGAGAGAATGTGAAAAACTTTAGCAGAACGGTTGAGGCCGCTGCCGAATACAACTCTAACCTTGCAAAGTCTTGGGCATCCTCTTACCCAACATTTCAGCCACAACAGTTTACGACAGGCAGACAATAGCTCAGAAACCTCTTTTTAAACGTCCTGGGATGGACTTACTATAATCGTCCATCTTTTTCCTTTTTTAGCGACTCAGCAGCTCATTCCAAAAAATGTCTCCAATGATATCATAGATAGAAATTGGGTTAGCAAATTTATAATTTCAGAATTTAAATCGTTTTTTCAAAGCCTCACGAAATATGGATCTCTTTAACGCAAAGGTAGAAAGTAGTAGTGAATGTTTCAGTTGCCTTACCACAAGCCTTACCCACAACTACAAATTTGAAATTAGCAGTTTCATCCAAAGAAAAAGATACTGAATTTTCAGGTGCTTCGAATTAGAGTGATCCACAAGTAGATGGATATTGCTTGAATGGGGTCCTCTCAGACACGGCTTTTGATAGGTAGATTGCTAGAAGCCCTCGGCTGATCTCCGTATTGGTAAGCTTGTCTTCACAATTATCTCAATGAATGGGGGGAAAGAGGATTCAGTTGAGTTAATGATACTATCATTCTTCCTCATCTTCCTGTCCTTGCCCACCTGTCGAATCATCGCCATTTTCTGTACTTGAGGCGTTGAAAGCAGCAGCAATACTTGTTAGGTTATTCACAATTTCTGACTGGGCAGGGTATGCTTGAAGTGCATACGAAACAATGAATGGTTCTCCCCCTTCCTCATCGGCACTGTCATCTTCTTCAGCGCTGACCAGCTCTATTGCGTTAGCATTAAAAGGTACAGTTCCTGAGGTTCCTGAACTCAATACGGTAAACACAACTGTTTCGTTCTCCCCAAAAGCATAATCATTGAAGTCTCCGAACTCATCAGGAATGGCCGTGGTATTACTTGGTCGAATCACGTTCCATGCTATTACATCAACAGGTCTGCTAGAAAAGTAGTCTAACATTCCAGAATACGTTGCATCATCATCTCTTGGCGGAAGAATAATAGCCGTCTGGCCTTGCGGTTCCTCTCCTGGAAGCTGTCTTGGCAAAGATGACGAAAGTCCCTGCCACGTAAACATATCGTTTACAGCCGGTGACTGTATTTCAAACGGTGATTCAGAAGGTGATCTTTCTGACGTGTTGACGGTCTGAGCATATGTTGAGCTGGTAGAGGATTCTATGGTTATTAGTGTCATCCCCAGCAATCCTACAATAGTCAGTGTGAAAACGAAGGTATTTTCCCTTAACATGTGAGCCTAATTAAGAACTGGTCAATTTAACCATTCTGAAAGTAAAATCGATATCTTCGTAGTATGAGCTGATTAGTCAGATTCGGGTAATCATTTATCTTGTCGACTCTGATTACGACACTTTATAGGACTAGTCTGAAGTGATGT
>JAATVS010000668.1 GCA_014523695.1 Nitrososphaerales archaeon TH5895 | reverse complement strand
AACGTAGGTGAGTGTATTGCAAATACGGGTTGGGAACTTAGATGCACTATACCTCCACAGCCGGGTCTCTTTGGATGCTATTTGACCTCAGAATTTATATTCCTCGAACAGTTTGCGCCGAACGAGCAATTTTCAAATCCGGATATAACAATTGATGAGCAAACAGGCGAGATATACGTTGCAGATTATTTTAACAATCGTGTTGTCAAGTTCGACTCATCTGGTAACGTTATGACTCAATGGGGAACTGCTGGATCAGGTGATGGACAATTTCAGAATCCGCAAGACGTGGCGATCGACTCATTAGGCAATCTATATGTAGTAGATACCAACAATCATAGAATCCAGAAGTTCGATAACGACGGTCAATTCATTATGGAGTGGGGTACTCCGGGAGTACCAAGCCGTTTAGCAATCGATTCTAATGATATATTATATGTCACTGACAATGGGAACGGAGGTGTTCAGAAGTTTAACACTATTGGACAATCTGTTGGAACAATTGCCGAAGGTCAACTCAGTTTTCCGGTCGGAATAGATGTTGACTCATCAGATAACGTTTATGTTGCTGAGAGCGGCGCGGGCGGTAACCCATCCCAAGTTAACAAATTTACTAGCTCAGGTCAGTTCATAACATCTTGGGGTTCATTAGGATCTGATCCTGGCCAGTTGAATCAACCGAAAGGCCTGACTATAGATGAAGATAACAATGTGTACGTTGCTGACGAATTCAATAATAGAATTCAAAAATTCGATAGCAACGGTAATTTCATAACAGAATTCGGACAAGATAGATTAGATCATCCAATAGATGTTGCAGTAGATTCCCAGGGTCGTGTCTATGCCTCCGACTTAGATGAGATATTGATATTTGTACCCACTCTCTAGCTGTTACATCATGCATAGTGTTACTGAGTCTATTCTAGAACCGCAGATGATGAAACTAAACGAACCACAAATCGATAAACCAGTTTCAAATCCACGCATTTAACTACTATAAAATGCATAGATCATCATGGAAGACATCGTGAGGGCAAGACGGCACAAAATAACAGCTAATATCAATGAGTAACAGTAGGTAGCAAGTGATAGCAAGACAGAAAAAGCTATCTGTAATGAGTTCCAATAAAACATATTGCAAGTTGTATTAAACAGACGAGATAAAGAGCAGTCAGTAATTAAGCTTCATCAAGAGGGAAAAACCATCCGAGAGATTGCGTCTTCTGCGCATATGTCATTTGGCGATATTGGATCTATCATACGAAAAATAGAAGGTCAAGATGAAGAGATCAAAATAAAAGACATCAAAAACAAGTCCAAAGATACATAAGCTCTGTTCCTATTTTCAAGCGGGAAAAAGCCTATTGATGTAGCAGTAGAATTAGACTTGTCAGCATCTGAGGTGCACGAGATGCAGCAAGAATTCTGGGCTCTTAACCAGCAGTATGAATTGACTTTAGTCTACGGCAAAATTAAAAACTTTCTGCCATCGTTTCTAAAGTTATTTCAATCTTTGAAAGAATTTGGAATGCTGAATGAAGAGTCTCTTTCTAACTTTTTAAAATATGCAGGTCATCATTTGCCTGAATTAACCTATAGAATGCAGCAACTTGCAAATGAAGTCATAGAGCTGGAATCAAAGAAAAAACTATCTATAGATGCGTTAGCACAACTTACCGATACGTTAAGTTGGTATCATAGAAATATTGAGCTCAATAAGCAAATCTTGTCAGATCTAGACAAGAAGATAAATCAGAAACAGCATGTAAAAGAAGTTCATTAGTCTAATTGGTCTACTAGAATATCTCTTACGATCTTTCTAAATTTTCTTTTTTGGATCTTGTATCCTAGTATCTGTTGAAACAGTGCCTTTAGTTGAGGAGTGACGATGGCTAATTACTAATGTATGGTGGACGAATGGGCATCGGGAGACTAGATATTATGCCTGATTCTTTTGTACTATTATCATCGGTATTGTTTTTTTCAGTCCTATTTTGAGCGTTAATAACTTGTTCGATCAATGCACTACTCCCAAACGTAAGATTAGCTGTTGCTGATTTGTGATTTTGAACTTCAAAATAGCAAATCTCTGTGTATCTTTAAAGCCTTTTATATCTGACTCAATAATTTTTTGACAGTGTTAAATAATCCTGCGAGTCATTTTGATACTAGTAAAAAACCGTAATGATATTCGATGACGAGTTAGATCTGCGTCAATTATTTGGAAAAGCCCTAAGATCAAAATACAATGTAATTCTAGTTGGTTCTGGCGAGGATTGTATTGAAAGTTCATTGATGAAAAAGAGCTGGGGCAAAAAAATACATCTCGTGCTATTAGACTACAGATTGGGAGTATGCATTGCTAGCAACTATTGTCGCTGCGATCTATTGTATGTATATTCTAAATATCTTGTTGATTATAATACTAGTAATCCATGATTCAGCAGCAGCAGCAGCAACTACTAAAACAAGGTATGACTATCTCTCAGATTCTACGAACTTATGGGAAATATTTTACACAGATTCAGAATAGGTATTCAGATGGACATAACGGTAGATGTGCTATTGGTGTACTCATGTCATTTTTTGGCTGGAATGGTAAAGACTATCCTGATGCAGCAAATAGATTATTGGCCGCATCAGTTCAATTGAAACATGCAGACATCGATAAAGGCTTACTAGTAGATTTGAATGACTCTGGCTACACATTTGATGAGATAGCAGATTATCTGGATAGAGTTGACAAATAGCTGAATCACAAGTTACAGATTGAGTTTTGTAAGCGTACTATGATAACATTGGTTATAGTAGTTACGGTTGGATTTACGATCAGTGAAACTATAGCTGCGATAGCTCAACCAAATGGTAATATTAGTCGCAATAATATAACGGCTCTAGACTTAGGCTCAGATGGCAAAAAGATAGTTGTAACTTGGCTGGAATCAAATAAAACAAATGCAAACAGCACTCTAACGATCAGTGTTAGCAATGAAGATTTCTGGAAGATCTTTGGTCCGCTTTTTGAACTAACAACTAATACGACTAGAGAATAGCTCTAGAACCTTTATTTTCAAAACAAATCATTTTTTTATTGATTCAGAGATCGATCACGAAGAACCAGAACCACCACAACCATAATAATTTAGCGACTCCATTTTATTTTTTTGGTTTGGTATCTTATATTATTCAGAAGGTGTACTATAACTGCTTAGGTAATGTCGTATCACATTTCCTAGTCGTCATGCACTAAACATTTCTTGTCAATTTAATAGAAAAAAAATCAGATATTTGCACGGGTCTTGATTTGCTTAATGTAGATAAACTAAACTCTCGCTCTGCTGCTAAGAATGAATACTAAATATATGTTCATTGTAGCAGCAATGGCAGTAATGCTCATCGGAGCAACAGCACTCGCAACAGAAGATGCATTCGCCGGAAAGAAGAAAGAATACAATCAGGCAACTTCACAAGCTAACGCTTGTGGGAATGGTAAACTACCATTGAATGTCTTCTGTCAAAACATTGGCTCACAAGTTCAAGGCGATGAAAACGCAGTAGCAGCTACTGGCAGCCAAAGCGCAGACTAACAACAAATCAGCTTCTCTTTCTTTTTTTGTATAGAAAACAGGTATTAGATTGTTTCATCATTAAACATATTTCAATTACTATAACAATTATGTGACTTTTGTATTCTACTGTTTTTTCCTAACTAACATAACCTAAGGTATCGGTGATTACTAGATATGAAATACGGAGCAATGGCTGTATTTGGAGTGGCTTTGACCTTATTAATTGCTGTCTCTTTTATGTTTCCTCATTTAGTATTTGCGGGTAGTTATGAAAAAAAGAGTCAGGTCGTATCACAAACCAATGAATGTGGCAATTATTGGTTCCCAGTAAACGTAATGTGTTCTAACATAAATCCCAAGACCCAGGGTGACGAAAATGATGTTGCAATCGCAACAACTCCGAAATCTGACCTTAGTAATGGACCTCCATTCCCGTAACCTGAATACAGTGTTCTAAATACAGAAAAGCCTATTCTCGGGCTTCTGGAAGATTGTTAGGCTTACTACTTGTAATAGGGCATGCAGAAATTGACAAAAACTTACTAATAGAACTCAACGACTCAGGTAGGTCATTTGACCAAATAGCAGATTACCTGGGTATTGCGGTAAACAGCGTTGATATGATTGAATCATCGATGTAAATCAAACTTGAGATAATTTTCTCCATATGGTGTTACCACTAATTTATTAAAAGAATTCTTGGTAATGAAACCTATCTGCTGCAGTGTCTCGACCCAGATTTTAACAAGTTTCCTATCACCATCCAATCTTTCTACAATCTGTTCTACATTCTCGCCCTCAGAAATAGATCTGAGTACGAATGACAATGTTTGAGTCTCAGTTAGTGTTTTCATGTACGGGATTCTGTGGGTTCAATCACCTAGTCGAGATATTCCGTAACTTCGGTTCATAGGATTCATCGGCTTACTACTCCCCCATCGACTATCAACGTATGACCTAATACAAAAGATGCTTTCTCAGATAGTAACCAGACTACTGCATTTGCGATCTCTTCTGGATCCGCAATTCGTCCTATTGGATGCATTGACGTCAAAGTTTCGAGCCATTGTGGAGTGTTTTCATTTACCCTATCAGCCATTTCAGTTTCGACCCCGCCCGGAGCGATAGCATTTATTCTAATACCAGATTTGGCATATTCTAATGCAGCTGATTTGGTCAGTCCTAGTACGGCATGTTTGCTTGCAATATAGATCGCCATTTGTGGAAATCCCATTATACCGGCTACGGAAGAATTATTTACTATTGCTCCACCTCCTGTTCTAATCATCTCCGGAATCTCATATTTCATAGACAACCATACGCCTTTGACATTTATGTTCATGATCTGATCGAACTTTTCCGTGGTCTGATCTAAAAATGGTGTCATTATTTCTTCTATTCCAGCATTGTTAAATGCATAATCAAGCCTGCCATATGTCTTGACAGTATACTCTACCAATGATCTGACGTCAGCTTCATTTGCCACGTCAGTTTTCACAAATAACCCATTACCTCCAGCTTCTTTGACTAGGCGTACAGTCTCTTCTCCCTCTTTGACACGCCTCGCGGCTATTGCAGTCGTAACTCCCTGTTTTGCAAGAGCTATGGCGGTTGCTTTTCCAATACCGGAACTGCCGCCAGTCACAATCGCAACTTTTTGATCATTCACGTTCTATTATCAATCTGGTATTATTTATCGTTGGCTGGACCAATACTCCAGATGATGGACAGACTGACAGAATTGCTGACTTCCATTGATAGTGGATATTCTTCTATCTTACGAAATTTGACACAATATAATAAGCATTTCATAGCGTGAATCCGGTCGCGACCAAGTTTCAACCTAACGCTATCTAGTCTAGTTTCTCTGTCACTTGGACTTGACATATGAAAACCCGACTTATTAAATCAATATTTAGAGGTTTGGCTTGAGATATCGCAAAACAGGCTTTTTATACACCTAAGGTAGTGAAATTACCTTTTACCTCAACAGTCTCTTTAGTGGTATTAACTTCACCTTCGACACTCCATCTACCGCCATTTAGATGCGATAACCTAGGAGCGGATGTCCACATTGTTCCCTCGCCGGTAACTTTTGCAATTCCTCTTTGATTTGGAGCCATCTGAGTACCAGTTCCAGTTCCCGTAATAGATCCGCCTTTATTGGTCATATGGAAATATCTTATCGCCATGGTCGCGCTTCCATCTGCTAGCATTGTCGATTCCACCGTATCCCAGTGAACTCCGGAATAGTGTTTTCCAGTGACTTGTCCCTTATCATTGCTCTCAAACCTCACGATCTCATTACTAATGTCAACAATCTTGGTCGTAGTTGCCTTGGCTTTTATGATGACATCATATTTTACTGATGAAGCCTTCTTTGATGAAGCTTTCGCCATGTTGCCGTAGTATGAATGCCATGATTATAATAGCCTTTACAGTAATTACAATTCTACGTTATTTTGTCAAACTTTTAATAGGGATGTTGTAGATCGCAACTTGAAATGCAAGGTCTTCAAAAACTAAAATGCGCATCTTGTGGCACGATGTTTATGTCTGAAACAGAGACTACTACTACATGTCCCTCGTGCTCTGAACAAAGTCAAAGCTATCATGAACACGGTGCCGGCGGCTGCGGTTGCGGCCACTAAATTTTTTTAGTATACATTTAACCATGCCTTTAACTTCTCATAACAAACCATATTAAAACTTCATATTTCATACATTTTATATTCCCTAAAATTGTTATGCTAAAATATTAAGAGGTAGAACGGCTAGGAAGAGATTAGGTTAACAAGCCCTAGCCGTCTACCTTGGGTTCGCCGTGCCCTGGTATGACCGACCAAGACATAAGTTACGGCTGCCCGAATTCACAAAATGGGCATTTAAAACTTTGTAGAAGATAGGGACGGCCAACAGAATTTGTGCCGATATGCCTGCCGTCCCTACCTTGTGCAGGTTTGCGACGTGTATTTTGACATCTAAACATAAAAGACTTTCCGGAACTAGGTT
>JAATVS010000667.1 GCA_014523695.1 Nitrososphaerales archaeon TH5895 | reverse complement strand
CTCTAAGTAAGAGATATAACTAAAAAGATTGTTCTAGTTCACAAATAGATGACTTCGTCTTCAAGAAAAGCAAAATTAGAGATCGAAATTGAGATTGATATCCCAATAGACATTATTAATGACAAACAGCGGTTCGGTTTAGTTGAAGAAGGGATTATTAGAAGTATTTCCAAGGGTCTTTATGAGCAAGGAGTATCATTTAAAATCCTCAAATCAAACCTGACTTGATTTTTTGAAATTCATGAACCTACGAATTTCTTGCAGAAAGATAGTATAGGTTAAATTAGTTTTTGCGCACTTTTACTTAATTTCTTAATATGCCATTAATTTGAGACCGACTGAGTAAGCTACTTAGCCTGACAATAATTATCTATTAGTCACATACAATTTAATTGAGATTCGGAAATAGTTTAGATTCAATCTTGCCCGACGCGAATATCACTAGCGATATTGTTTTTGGTTCTTAGTTTCTATATACTTTGATTCAATTGTTAACTAAAATAGGTCTAATTTTGTCCTATTTTATCCAATTAGTGAGCGCAGCAGTATAAATTACAAGATAAATCCCGGTTAACGAGCTATATTTCTAAAAGGAAAGTTTAATATCCATCAATTTTTTAGTGTATCTGAGCTTGAAACAGGTAGCCAATGTCGAGAGCATAATTAATGCGTTGTCTGAACTTGAAGACGATCTGGACAATATTAACAACAAAACGGATGAAATGAAAAGGCGCCTCATCAACTCGTCTCACGAACAAATTGAACATCTGAAAGAGAATATTATAACCTTGGCAAACGGAGAAGCAAAAAAAATTATTGATTCTGCTAGGCAGGAAGCTGAAAAGGAGTCATCAACCATTCTCAAAGAATCGGACAACGAACTTGCAAATATCAAAAAGAATATTGAATCTTCATATGATAAAGCAGTTGAGGTGGCCGTAAAAGTTATTCTATGGGGAAGGGCTTAATTCGTATCTTCTTTTTATGTAAACTCTGACTGAAATTGTTACAATCTTTATGGTTTGATATTGTAGATAGCCTTGATACTCTGTAGAAGGTTCAGCTATCAGTATTCCCATAAAGTTTAATAATTAATTTTGCCCAAGATTCTGCGATGAAACGCCCCTGAGCAAGGAGCTGTTACAGCATAAAGTCACCGTTGCTACTGTGTATGGTCGTTCTTATTTTAAAATTATTAATGCGTTAAAGCTTATGGATCTTGCCTTCGAATCGCTTTCGCCCCAAGAAGCCGCGGAATCAAATACGAAGTTGGTTATAACTACAAGAACAGAAGCTAAATTTTTGACTAAAAAAGAAATACTTTTGGATACAGATCTTCTAGAAAATCCAGTACTATCCAAAGCAAGAATATTTAGAAGTATTATGAGGGGCTATCAGGATGATCACTTGATAATTGGAATTGATCCGGGTAACCGTATTGGAATTTCTATAATATATTTGCAAAATGAAATTGAAAGTCTAGTCGTATCATCACCTAAATCTGCTATAGATTTAGTTATAGTATTCCTAGACGGAATTCCATCTAAAAATAAGATTGTTAGAATTGGGGATGGTGATATAGGTATGTCGCAATATATTGCTCGCATGATCAAATTGAAATTCAAGAACGTTGTCAATATAGAAATTGTAGATGAATACGGTACCTCTTTACCGAGAAACACGGGAGTAAATAGACGCGGAATACGAGATAAGCTTTCTGCTAAGACCATTGCGCTCAGAAGTGGAAGGCAGTTTATACATTGATGTGCGATGAAAAACCTTTAAAATCAATAAATTTTATGAAACTTTATTTGTAAATAATCTGCCTGCTATCATTCGTACTAGTTAATAGCCTTTAGAATTTTTCATATCGCAACTACTTCACTATCTAATATTTGCATAAATTTAAATACTATGTATTACATTATTGTATTAGGTAGATATAGGTTTTACTTAGGAATAGATGAATTGGAATGACTTGTAAAGGTATATGTGGTAGACATAGAGCCCAAAAACCGGTTGGATCTGGTCGTTATGCTAGTGGACAAAGACGTTGCCAGATATGTGAGATATTCATCAAGTGGGAAGGATTATGGTGCCCGTGTTGTGGTTATAGGTTAAGAACAAAACCCCGGAATCTGAAGTATAAGGCAAGGCTAAGAGCACGCAAAAAACTGCAAGAGGTTTATCCTGAAAAACCTATTCCAGTTCAAGTCTGACGATCGGTTGTAAAAGGACGGTAAGAGCTATTCAATGATAGCTGACCAAGGGATGGTAGGTAAAACTCTAAAGTCTCAAAGCGGAAGAAGTTTCGTCATCAAGTATGTACCCGTCTCCAATGGATGCATCATTTTGATATCGGAGGATTCTGACCAAATAGGAGCTATCTCAGTTTCTATCTCATCGACTAATAAGAGTAATACAGCTAAAGTTATTCCAAGTAAATATGACTCGATATTCATAAATACTATTTCTGAGATGGTATCCAGAATGAAAAATGGAATATGCATAACTTCACTGTATAGCCTCAAACAATTAACATTAGATGATATGAAGATTATTATGGATCAGATAAGAGATCTTGCTAGAGCCTAAGCATATAAATAATATGTGCTTTTATGTGACTGGTACTCTTTAAATTATTATTAAACCAATCTCTATATCTATTTAGAGATGCTTTGTAATTGAAATCAAGTAAATCTCCTTTAAGGTATCAATTATAGGTACATTACTTGGCATGAACATTTACGAGTCCAAATGATATAATGAAAAAATAGGTATAGTCGCAGTTACTATTTGTAAATATGCATGCGACTTATGGTGTCATTGCTGGAGGAGGAGGTGGTGATGCCATTCCACCGCTTGTATCTGGTGGTAATGGGGGCATACTTCCTTCGGTGGCGTTTCCCCCATCTGTCATATTTCCACCTTGTGCAAATGCAGGTGCAACCATAGATATTCCACCTGCAGATGTTACTGCCGCTGCTGCTAAAGCGGCTGCCGCTACAAAAAATGCAGCTAGAATTCCTCCATTTATATTCGAGTTCATCGCCGGAGTTAAAACTACAAACTATATAATAGTTGTACTTTAGTCATTCTTAACTCGTTGACGTTCTAGTTCATAAGTGTTGATAGTTTCCTTATTATATGATGATATTAAGATATTCTCAGGAAGAGAATACCTAATTTTACACGATGAAGCATATTCTATCGATGTAATAAAGCATATCCTTGGAACTAGTAAAAGATAATATAACAGAATAGAATCCAGAACATTGCGACAAAGGCTTGAGAAGGCAATATATGAGTAGCTTTGACAGGTAACGTGCTCCATATATCATAGTGCGCTATAGTCAGATCATAGATGCTCGACAGGACGGGCCCAACGTAATCGGATATCTGTATTTAGGGCCCTGTACTTATGGATAATTACGAGTGGCATGAAGGTTATTGACTCGAAGCGCAATTTGATTTAATACAGCAAGTAAAGCAAGTCAGGAATGAAGGCTAGGCAATAATTTATTCGCTAACGCAGCTTCTTCTTCAACTAAGATTATATTTTCCCAAGCAAGTGGTCGTTCATTGTTATCTGT